>CAZANJ010000142.1:0-5984 GCA_964486415.1 uncultured Anaerolineales bacterium | reverse complement strand
GCTCGCGTCGGATAGCCATATCCGGCGGCTAGACGGGATCTGGCGATCCCTTAAGAGCAACACTCAAGAGAGACACTATCAGAGAGTCTAACCTCGGGTAACCACGTTCAGTTCGGGCAGGAGCAGGTAGGGCAGGCGGATGCCGCCGTAGACCCATTCCGACTCGCGGCTCAGGGCCTGGATGTGCCGCAAATCCTGGTAGACGTTCCCCGCGATGGAGACATCCTTCACCCGTCCCACAATCTCGCCGTTCTCAATCTTGAAGGCCAGGCTGAGGTTGTTGGAGAAGGTGCCGCTGATGACGTTTCCCTGCCCCAGCCCCAGCGGGCTCTCCACCAGCAGCCCCGCGTCGATGCTGGCGATGATCTCCTCCACGGGCCTGTCGCCGCTTTCGACCACCAGGTTGGAGAAGGAGGGGGACGGCGGCGAGAAGAGGCTGCGCTCGCCGCTGCCGGTCGATTCGGTCTGGGCCAGCGCTGCGGTCTTGAGATCATAGATGAAGCCGCGCAGCAGGCCATCTTCGATCAGTGCGCGGCGCTGACGGGGCACGCCCTCATCGTCGTGGGAGCCGCTGCCGGGCCGCCCGTCCAGCGTGGGATCGTCGATCAGGTTCAATTTCTCGTCGAAGAGTCGCTCCCCCACCCGGCCCGCCATCGGCGAGATGCCGCGATAGGCGTTCTTGCCATTCAGCCCCTGCATGATGGGAAGGGCCAGCACCGGCGCGCCGTTGGGAGAGAAGAGCACCGGCATGCGTCCGGGGGAAAGCGTCGCCGCCCGCCGCGCCATGCGGAGCTTGTCGGCCACGCTTTGGGCGAAAGCGCGATAGCCATCGTCCAGCGCGGCGGTGGTGAAATACTCGAAGATGGTCACCACATCGTCGCCGCGCACCCGCTCCACCTCCAGCATGATGGAAAGCGGCGCTTTCTCCAGCGTGACATCGACGCCCGCGCTGTTGCGCACGGTGGTTCGGTGCACGCGGCGCGTCAGGTCGAGCCCCACGTGAGCCTCGCTGTCGGCCTCGCGCACGATGGCGACCATCTCCTCGCCCATCCCGATCAGCCGCTCAGTGGGGAGCGCGGCCAGGTCAGAGTCGTAGATTTGAGGCTGAGGCTGAGGCTGAGGTTTGGGGAAGCTGAGGTTGACCGCGTCGCCGTGCCGGGCCGATTCGAGCGCGTTGGCGATCAGTTTGTCGAGCGCGTTCAGGTCGCTGGAGGCGGCGAAGCCCAGGCGCCCGTCCACGATGACGCGCGCGGCGATGCCCAGCGTCTCCTCCACCTCGAAGGATTTCAGTTTGTTGGCCTTGAAGCCGATCTCGACGGCCTCGCTCTCGATCTCGAAAACTTCGGCCTGTTCCGCTTGTTGCATTAAACGTTCTAGCATTGTATCCCTTCCATTGAACCGCTGATTTCACTGATAATACTGATACCACTGAGAAACGGCCTTTTCAGTGGGCTCAGCGGCTTCAGTGATTCTAAGATGCGTCACGTCTACACTCCCGGAATAGAAATGGGAAAGTTTGATGCTTGACGGGCGGCGAGTTCTGTGGCACGTTGCTTTATCTCCGCGATTAAGTCAAGGGTAACTGTATCTACTCAGCCGCTCAAGCCGGGTGTGTCACCCGGCGTCTTTTGAACAGTATTTTGTCCAAAAGTAGCTTGCTTCATTCAGAAATCGGGGATTGCAAATCCCCTCTGAGCGGGGTCTGAGTAGTTACGGGTAACTATTATTTGGCCGGTCTCGACGTCCACGTCAATATCGCCTACAGAGCCTACATCGCCGTGTCCGGGGAAGGTCAGTTACATCGGTACGCGCCAGTAGATGTGATCGGCGATAACCAGATGAGGCTTGCCTCCACGCATTAAGATAACTGATCTCGTCGGCCACGAAGCGGCTTACTCTACGCCGGGCAGCCATAGCGGAGAAGTTCATCTCTGCCGATACCTGCACGCTGAACTGAAGTCTTCCTGTGCGAGGCAATTGCTCGATCAGCGTTTTCCTTTCAAGATGGTGGGTCTCTAGGAGTTCGAGTGGTTACATAGCTCAGAGGGGGTGTGCCACCCCCGTGTCTGGGTCGAGTTTACTCTAATCCCAGATATGGGACGCGGGTTACACACCCGCTTTGAGCACCACGCCAAATCCCAAAGAGCCGAGATGGTTTGTGATTGAGTTCCTCTCCATGCCCCTTCTTGACTCCATCTACTTACCGCCGATGAGCACATCCTGAATGCGCACGTGCGGCGCGCCCATCGTCACCGGAAGCCCACCCTGGCCCTTGCCACACATGCCCCATTCGGCCCAGCGGAAGTCGTCGCCGATGGCGTCGATGTGCTTCAGCGTGACGAAGAGATTGCCGCTCAGGATCACGTCGCGCACCAGCTCTGCGATCTGCCCGTCGCGGATCATATAGCCATAGGCCGCGCTGAAGGAGAAATTCTCCAGCGCCGTCTGGCCGCCGAATGCGTCGCAGGCGTAGACCCCCAGCTCGATGTCGGCGATCATCTCCTCGAACGGAGTCTCGCCGCCCTCGATGAAGGTGTTGGTCATGCGCACAATGGGCGGGTGGCGGTAGCCGGTGGCGCGAGCATTGCCCGTGGGCCGCTCGCCCATCTTGGCCGCCGTCTCACGCGAATGCAGGCGGCCCATCAGCACGCCATCCCTGATCAGATCGGTGCGCCCGGTCGGCGTGCCCTCGTCGTCGTACCTGTGCGTGCCGCGCAGCCCTGGGATGGAGCCGTCATCAGCGATAGTCAAAATGTCGCGCCCAAAGCGCCGCCCCAGCACCATCATCTCCTGCGCCTGCGGGTTCTCGTAGACGAAATCGGCCTCGGAGAGATGGCCGAAGGCCTCGTGGGCGAAGACGCCGGCCATGCGCGGATTGCAGATCACGGGATAGCGCCCGCCCTTCACCGGCGGCGCAGAGAGCAGGGCGACCGCACGCCGCGCCACCGTCTCCACCAGCTCGTGATGGCCCAGCACGGCCTCAAATCCGGCCACCTTCGAGACGGCCTCGAAGGCACGCTGCACGTTGCTGTCCTCACGCGCCACAGCGCTGAAGGCGACGTCGATCATCGGGCGTTCCTCCTCGACGTAGGCGCCCTCGGAGTTGGCGAAGGTGACGCGCTTGAAGCTGTCGCGATAGACAGCGTTCGTATCCACGATGCGCGGGTCGAGCTGGAGCATAAGCTCGTTGTATTCCTGCGCCAGGGCCTTTTTCTCCGTCACCGAGACGCCGCGAAAATCGCGCTCCAGCGGCACGGTGATCACGTCTTCCAAATCTGGAGGGTTGGAGACCGGCGCCAGTTCAATCGGCTCATCGGTCTGGATGGCGCGGGCGCCCTCATGGGCCTGCCGCACGCGATGCTGGAGATCGCTCAGGTCGTTGAAGGTGGCGAGGCCCCAGCCGCCGCCCTTGACCATAGAGCGCACGATGCCGCCGTGGTCGATGACCATATCCGCGGTCTCCAGGTCTTGTCCCCGGTAGACGACGCGGGCGCCCTCACGCTTCTCCAGGCGGATCTCGGTGTAATCGGCTTTGCTGGCTTGTAGCGCGGCCTTGATTTGTTCTCGCATTTGGGCTTCCTTTCACATTGCAGAGTAAAACGTGAGACGTTTACACTGAGTCACACAGAGTAGGCACAGAGATACACAGAGAAAGACAGGATAGAGGCATTGTGAGCGATCTTGCTGAGTCTAATGAACTGAACAAGTAAAATCAATTATGACTTTCTCTGTGTGACTCCGTGTCTTCTTCTGTGCGGCTCTGTGTAAGTCCGTAAAACGTAAGCGGATCACGGTGTAGATAGGCTCAGCTTCCGCATCACCTTCTCTGGCGTGACGCGCTGGGTGCGTTGCCACTGGTGATCGATCCAGCGCTTGAAGGCGTTGATCGGCTTGCGGCGCTGGCTCTCCTCCATCGCCCAGCGGAGGAAATCATAGTCCTGGCTCTCGATCTTCGGTTCGGTCGGGTTGCGACGATATGAGGCGTAGTCCGTGATGCGGCTCAAGTTGTGCTGCACCACGTAGTCATAAAGGTCGGTGCCGGGATGAGGCGTGAAGAAGGCCGGGCTGTAGTAATCGGGGTCGATCTCCTTCATCAGCCGCACCGTGTCCATCACCTCTTCCTTCGTCTCGGTCGGCAAGCCCATCATATAGTTGGCCCAGATTTTGATGTCATACTTGCGGCAGATACGGGCCGCCTCCCGATTCTGCTCGGCGGTCGTGCCTTTGCGGATGAAGCGCAGCACCCGGTCGTTGCCGCTCTCGAAGCCGATGAAGTAGCCGCGCAGCCCGGCCTCCACCATGCGCGCCACCATATCCTCGTGCTTGACGATGATGTCGGCCCGGCTCTGGCAGAAGAAGGGCATTTCGAGGCCCGCGGCGATGTACTTCTCGGTGAACTCGGTCACCCATTCGCGATCCTCGGTGAGGCAATCGTCGTGGAACATGAAGGAAGCGGTGTCATAGTCGTCGACTAGTTCGTGGAGCTCAGCGATGACGCTATCGACGCTGCGGCGGCGGGTGCGGCGCCCAAAGAGGTAATCCTCGCCCGGTTTGCAGAAGGCGCAGTTGTAGAGACAGCCGCGCCCGGCGATGATGGTCGCGAAGGGCGGCGGCAGCTCCGGCACGAAGGGCACCTCCGGTGAGTCTAAATCGTAGCCCCACTTCCGCCATTCGTCGAGGAACAAGCCCCGGTCGACAAAGGGGATCGCGTCGAGATCGGGCGGCTCGCCGCGCAGCACGCGATGGGGCGGGGGATCGCCGCCCTCGATCAGGTGCAGCAGATGGGGGAAGGTGACCTCGCCCTCGCCGGTCACCAGGTAATCCAGGTGGGGGATGCGCAGCGAGTCCTCCAGGGCGATGGTGACGTGCGGCCCGCCGATGACGGCGACGAGCTCCGGGTTGACCTCCTTAGCGACGGTGACCGATTTGCTGGCGGGCTCGAAATCGACGCTCATCATCGTCACGCCGATCACATCGGGGTCGCGCTCCGCCAGCACAGCGCGGAAATGGTCCCAACTGGAAAGCGCCCGCAGATCGATCAAATCGACCGCGAAGCCCTGCGCCTTGGCCGCGGCGCTGAGGGACGCCAGGCCATGGGAGATCCAACCGGCGTCCATGCCTTGCTTGAGCGATTCAAAACCCCGGCCTGCGATGCCGGGGTAAATGAGAGATACCTTAAAGCTCATCGTACCTCCTCGCTACGATGCTTATACATGTCCTACCGTCTTAACTATGTGGGGTTCCTGATGGGGGATGAACCAAATAGGTGCACAGGGATTGCTCTTGTGCCGCCCGTTCGATCCGCCGAATTGAGGGGCCCAGAAGATGGATCAAGAATGCTCTGTCTATCGCACAGACTATTGGATGCTGGCGGGCCACGTTTTCATAGGGGCAATTGGCGATGTGAATTAGATGATCCTCATTCTCGTTTAGCTCCCAGTTCGCCATATACCCTTGCTCGTCCAGGAACTCGACCACAGCGGTCAATTGCTCCTCAAAGTCACTATCTGTGGGAAGGGGTACCTGGTCTGCCATGCGCTTCCCGATTTGCTTCATGATGTGATGAAGCTCGACCTTGGAAATGTGTTGCTGTATTTCCTCAAACAGCATATTAATCAGTTGCTGATATCTCTTGGGGAAGAACTGACTGGCATCTTTTGTCAACGTGTAGACGTGTTGAGGACGTCCAGGGGCCTTGCGATGGCGCACAAAAGGAGCGGCGACCAGTCCCTCTCGGCGCAACGTATCAAGATGATGACGGATAGTGACAGTGGTCAAGCCCAAAAATTCGCTCAACTCACTGACTGTCGCTTCACCATTTTCCTTCAGGATAGTTAAGATATGCTCTCGAGTAGCCTGCACGAGCTTGTTCCTTTCCAAATTTCACCAGGGAGTTACCGGAACCTCTGCTTTGTACGAAAGTGTTTGCATTCTAACACGCACCATGTAATTTGTCAAACCTTCATCATTGTAATTGTGTTAAC
>CAZANJ010000141.1:0-7317 GCA_964486415.1 uncultured Anaerolineales bacterium | reverse complement strand
ACGTAAAAAGCCGCCTCCCCACACCATCGGGGAGGCGCTTTTTTTGCCTTCCTTGGGGCCTTCTGAGGAGCAAAAATCAGGCCGGTCACACATCAGTCACCAGGATAAATGGCATCGCCGAGCGGGTGGCCACCACGAGGAACGGTCTTCGACGCGGAGGTTGTTCTCATTCAGGGTGTCCTTTATCTTGCTGCACTCACTCAATCGGCCACCCGCCGTGCGCCTCAATCACCTCGTCGATCTCCTCCATCAAGCGCATCGTCTCCTTGAGCGCGACGACCACGCGCTGATAGTGCGCGATGTCCTGTTCGGTGAGCACCCGCCCCGGCTGGCTGGGCGTCTTGCGACGGTCGTAGAGCCACTTGCGCAGCACCTGGTATCCGCCGATCTGGAACTCCCACACCTCCTCCAGCACGCCCTTGAAGTAGGAGCTGCGCTTGAGGCTGGACGTATCCAGATAGACGCGCCCGCCGTCCGGGTCGTAACAGGTGCGCTTGCTGAATTTGCCCATCTTGGTGCCAGTCTCCCGCTCGACGAAGGTGGTGATGGGATGTTGCAGTGGTGAGCCCGCCCCTTGCTGGTTCCAGGAAGCGGCGGCGTAATCCTCCTCCAGCAGGTGCAGCGCGACCAGGTCCGCGCCCAGGCCGACGAGAGCGCGGAAGAGACCCACGTCCGAGGTGAGCGGCAGGCGCGGGAAGTCGATCTTGAGGAACTCGGCGTAGCGCTGGCGGTAGGTGGGGCTGTGAAAAACAGCGTAGGCGTAGTGGAGCACATCTTCCGGGCCGAATTTTTTAGTGAGGTTGCCGTTGCCTTCAGCAACAAATTTCAAGCCCAGCTTTTTTTCCAAAAGGGAGATGAAAGGAACTGCGAGGTTGGGTTCTCTGATTGTCCCTGATGACTGGAAAAGCATCCCTTCGGTGTCTTCTGATGTAGTATAAAGGTACAAAGGAGCCACATTAGCATTATCTAGTGAAGACAATATCGTCTTGTCGACTACGTGCCTAACTACTAGAAAATGTCCAACTGTTTGGTCACGACTACGGCGCATAAAGCATAACGCTAGATTATCGTCGTGTAGCAAGTGTTGCATTACCTCTGAGCGAGGCCTACAGATAAAACCGCGAGAGTTGCCAGTATAGTATGTGAATCGTTTGTCAAAAGGACGATACGATAAGCTCTCTATCCTGTTGTGTGTGCAACCTGTGGCTATAACGTCACTCTGAGCCAATTCAACTTTCCAATCTTGTGAATCTTTTCCCAAATCATACTTTCGCCTAGCTTCCTCCACATCCAGTGAGGCGAAGTCGTTGATTACGTCATGCATTTCTTCCTGGCTCCACTGCACAGCAAAATGATCTCTAGCAGTGTATAGACCTACAGAGTTCACATTCATTGCCTTGTCAATTCTCCACCCATGCTCGTATTCTGTGACTTTGTCAAGGTCTTGAGGCATAAAGAAGTAGTCCGGTGACCGAGGAGTAATTTGCTCCCATTTCGTTTCACTAATGTCCCAGGTGTTTAGCTTAGTGTATTTAACCTCTCTGGCTCCCCACAAATCGTTGTGCCATACCTTTGTTGATCCCGCAGCCACTGAATCAGGCTGTTTGATTGCAACTAGAATCCCAACTCCTGGCATAATATCAAATACATTTTCATCAGCCTTACCCTCAGGCGTGGTCTCCCGCTTTTTTGTGCTGCCATGCAGATCAAGCACGTAGATAATGTCAAAGTCTGTCATCAATGATTGACGCATTCCTCGAAAAGTAGGATTGTCCAGATAACCGTGATTGGTGATGAAAGCTAGAATGCCAGCGCCGGTTCGATCAATACGCCATTGGGCAAAACGGATGAATTTGACGTAATCATCTTGCAATCCTTTGGGGTTGCGCTCACCCAAAGGCTTTCCATTTACTTCATAATAATCACGTACCAGTGAACTGATCCAGTCACCTGTGTTGGAGGATTCGTAAGCGTAAGGCGGATTCCCCAATACCACCGTGATCGGCACGCGCTGCTTCACCCGCGCGGCGGCGTTCGACTCCTGGGATAGAAACCCCGCCAACGCCAGCGCCTCGTGGGCCTCCACCGGCTCCTCCAGCGCGTTGGTCAGGTAGACCCGCAGCCGCTCATCGCTGGCGAAGTCGTAGCCCGTCTGGCGCAGCTTGAGCCCCAGCTTCATATGGGCCACGGCGTAGGGCGCCATCATCAGCTCAAAGCCGTTCAGCCTCGGCAGCAGGTGCTCGGCCACATACTCGTTCCAATCCGTGCCGGGCTTTTTCTTGACCGTATCCTCAATCTCGTCGATGACGTGGGCCAGGAACGTCCCAGTGCCGGTGGCCGGATCCAGTATCTGGACCAGCGGCTCGCCGGTCTCCGGGTCCACGCTCGTGTCGGCCAGTCCGTCCGCCAGGCCGAACTCCTCTTTGAGCAAGTAGTCCACCGAGCGCACGATGTAGCTCACCACCGGGTCGGGCGTGTAGAAGACACCCCGCTGGACCTTCTGCGCCTTGTCGTACTCGCTCAGGAAGTCCTCGTAAAAGTGGAGCACTGGGTCTTCTCGCCCGCCGCCCGTCTGCCGCCCGAAGTCCTGCAAAATTGCTTCCACGTCGGTCTGGCGCAGCATCTCGACCAACTGGTCCACGCCTAACTCCTCTAAGTCTATGGTGAGCGCGGATGCAGTCGAACCATCACCCGCCCCCTCGGCCGTCAGCGCGGCCAGCAGGTCCTTGAGGAAGGGGTTGGTGTTGGGGATCAAGTCGACCACGCGGTCGAAATCGAGCCTCTGCGACGCGCCATCGCCGGACTGAGTCGCGGCGGAGAAGAGCCCATAGGCCACCGTCTGGGCCACCATATCGGCGAAGGTTTCCGGGGTCAGGTCGTGGAGCAGCGCCTCCTTGAAGTCGGCGTAGAGCGCGTGCAGCGGGCC
Organism: uncultured Anaerolineales bacterium; assembly: GCA_964486415.1. Lineage (GTDB taxonomy): Bacteria > Chloroflexota > Anaerolineae > B4-G1 > B4-G1 > CAZANJ01. The sequence goes on along the minus strand of CAZANJ010000141.1, from coordinate 4,391 downwards.
ATCGTCGGCCTCCAGCCCATAGACCTGGCTCACCATATCGCGCACCAGGGCGGCATGGCGGGCCATCTGGCGGGCCAGCTCCTGCGACTTGCGGATGGTGTAACGGTGCTCGACGGTGAAGGCCTCACGCCAACGCTCGCGCCAGGCCTCAGTGGAGTCCTCATCCTCTGGCCAGCGCAGCGCCTCCAGGTTGAGGTTCTTGATGTAGTAGAAATGGGTCTCGCGGGTATCCCAGGAGAAGGTGCGCAACTCGGCCACGCGCCCCTCGCGCTGGCGGAAATGGGCGAAGGATATGCTGCGATAGTCCCTCTCTCCCTGAGCGGAGATGAAGAGCAGGTCGGACATACGCCAGACGGGCCGGTTGGGATCGCGCTGGCGGCTCTTGGGCACCAACGAGCGCAAAATACGGCGCAACACGACCACGGGCAGGCGCTTGCTCTCGAACTGGACGTAGAAAATGCCCCAGGGCTGATTATCAGTCAGCGGGCGGATCTGTTTGATCGATTCGATCTTGACCGCGTGCTTGGGCGCGATGCCCAGCTCGGCCGGTTCGTAATCGAAAGTGATCTCCTCGGCATCCTCGACCTCGATGGGCCAATCCAGCTCGTCGCGCAGGTAGGCGACGAGGGAAGAAAAATCGGTCAGGCCGCGCAACTTGGCGATATCTTGAGAATCCACAGTCCCTCCCTCTGTCAAAAACCAGGGTAATGTCGCTGCGATTATGCCGCGATTATGCCCGCTCAAACCGTCCACCTCGTCCAGTGAGCCGATGGCGGCGGCGCGCAACCAGCGCTTTATCCTTTTACCTCGGTCAACGCTCTCTCCAACAAATCAGCTATCTCCAGCACGGACGCCCAGCGGCGCAGATAGGCCAGATCAAGCCGCTCGCCCTGCACCTTGAGCACTCCCAGTACGTCCCGCCATTGCCGCTCCGAGACCTCGCCGCCCATTCGATACCACTCCAGTTTAGACAGTACGATGTCCTCTGCGCTGGCTACGTATGCTGTGCGTTCCGGGTCCGTGGCGATCACGTGGGCCGTGCGATGCTCGAACTGTGCCTGGGCGAAAGGCCGCTGTTTGCGGACGAAGACGTCCACCTTGAACATCGTCGCCAGATGAATGACGTTGAAACTGCTGCGACGACGGACGGCGTCCCGAATAGATTCGGTGTCCACGTAAAAAGCGTTCATCAAGGCCTGGGCCAGGGGTTCGGCATGCTCGAGACGCAAGTCGGCCACCATGTCGGTATCCGCGGTCGCTCGCGCCACGCCGTGTACCGCGCTGGCCAGCGACCCGCCGATCAGGTACGGCACGCCCAACGCCTCTAACGCTTCGATGACCAACAATGTCACGGCTACTGGCTCAGACAGCATTGGGGGTCTCCTGGCTCTTTTGTTCTGGCAGCGGGCCATACACCTGGGCGGCCACGTCGGGGCCGAGCAGCAGGTCGGCCAAGCGGCGACGCAATTCATGCGAGGTGGCCTGGGGATATCGTTGGCGCAGTCCGCTAAGAGCCAGCGTGCGCACTGTCTGGTTCAATTGACCCACCATGTGCAACTTGCGCCACGGCGGAGCCTGACGCAGCAGATCGATCAGCACGGCCTCGGCCTCGGGGCGGGTGTCGGGGGAAAGCGTGTGTTTCTTCATTCGTGATTATCCTCCAGTGAGGCGAAATACCCTTGTAGCAGCCAGTGGGCCAAGATGTAGCCATCGCCGAATACTCGCGCAAATTCGCTACACCAACTCCATCCAGGCCAAAAGCGTGCTCTTCACGCCAATGGGCGCCTGGACTTTTTTCAGGTAGGTGTTCTTGATGTGGACATCCATCTCGCGCCGGATCTCGGTCAGGTCTTTCTTGGGCGTCGCTGTCCGGCGCGGTGTGTCGGTCTGGCACTCGATCAGTGGATGAATGCGGGTGGCGTCGTCCTGAATCTGACCGGTCGCTGTGTCGTAAAGGTACCAGCGGGTGAAACCGGCCTCGTCGCTCCACTCTTCGGTCTCAGCATCCTTGGCTGGCAATCGATAGCAGAAGAAGACGCCACGGGCGCTCTCGCTGGGACGCTGCCCTGAAGAGGCAACGCTGGGCATTTCTTTGCCGCTGAAGACGCGCAAGGGCATCCGCGCCAGCCGGTCGGTCAAGTCCGGGTGATCCTGGAGCAACTTCTGATAGGCCAGGTGCATCTCCTCGGTAGAGGTAGTAGTCCCTTCGTAGGCCTGATTGAACTCCTTGAGCGCCTCGTAGTCGTCCTCTGGTGTGAGCAGCTTCCTGCCCTCGATGCCAAACGTCTTGGAGATGCGCAATGTCTTGTGAGTCACCCGCTCGTAGAGGCTGAGGACGCGGTTCAGCTCGTCCGGCGGCAGGAAGTTCCAAAGCCACACCGTGCCGCGCACATTGGCCAACTCAGGGTGATCGGCGATCATCTGTGCTTCGATTGCCGGGTCAAGGCGACGATCCACACGGCCAATCCGCTGCATCAGACGCACCGGGTTCCAGTGCAAATCATAGTTGATGATACAAGCGGCATCCTGCAGGTTGAGTCCCTCGGAGAGCACGTCGGTGGAAATGAGCACGCGTGTTTCCTGGACACCCTGCTCAGCCAGCTCAGCGATGCTGGACTCGTTGTAATAAGGGGAGAAAGCGCGGATGATGTCACTGCGATTGCGCCGGCTCAGGCTATCCACCTCGTCCAAAGGACCGATACCGGCAGCGCGTAACTGGCGCTCAAGATAGCGCGCTGTGTCCACATATTCGGTGAAGATGAGCACCTTCTGATCTCGCAGCATCGGATCGGTCTGGAGCAGGTGGATCAGCGTCTGGAGCTTATCGTCCTGGGCCGGGTCGAACTCGGTCAGCTCGTCCAAAAAGCGGGCCAACTGGTCCATATCTAGGCCGGTCTCCATCACGATCTCGGTGACGTTGTACTCTCTATCGTCCAGCTTTTTGATCTTCTTCTTGAATTCCTCGGGGATGATATCCTCGTCTCGTTCCTCCTCCTCAGATCCGCGCAGGCCGCGCTTTCGCAAATCTTCCGCGATGCGGGACATCAGCGCTGCATGCTGACCCTCCCATCGGGCGGCATACTTCGGACTGTGCAAGCGCACGAAGTGGAGCAGCTTGAGCAACAAATCCTCACACGTGGCCTCGAAAGCCCTGGCGGAGCTCTCAAACCGCTTGAGCAACAATGTACGGATCAGCCCCACGATCTGTTTCTGGCGCCCTTCGACCATTGGGTCAATGGCCTCATCATCGCCGCGATAATAGGCCAACGGATAGTAAATGGGCAGAGTGACCAATGGCTTTTCCTTCTGGAAAGCATCCTCCAGACTCTTCAGCAAACCGCCGTATGTCTGGGCAAGTGAGTAATCCGCTACCTGGGGAGCCTTTCGGATGGGGAACGCGACCCGTTGCCCACCGTGCTGCTTCAGGCTGCGCTTGACATAGGAGCGGCTGCGCTGCACGACCAATTCCTGAAACAGATTGTCCTTGGAGAGCACATCCTCAGCAGCTCTTGAGTCAAGCTCGACGTGACCATCACCGCCCACCACCGCGTCCAGAGCTTTCTCCATTCTGCGGAAATGCCCCCGCAGCGTGTGAATACCCAGCGGAGCATCGCTGAAATAGCCCGGCTCGCGGCGGGAGAAGAGCTCGATCAGGTGCATCAGATCGTAGAGGCTGTTGTTGATGGGCGTGGCGGTAAGTAAAAAGAGCTTCTTCCCCTCGGCCATATCGTAGAGCTTGCGACGACGATCTGATGTGGTGTTGCGGAAGTGATGCGCCTCGTCGATAACGAAGGCATCGACCTTGTCAGCGACCTCCTCCATCAGCTCGGGATACGGGTCAGTGCGCAGCAAATCAGTGTGATTGTAGATTACCAGATTGCTCAAGCGGCCCAGCGCATCGGGCAGGTAGCGCCGCAGCTTGACCTCCCAAACATCCTCCCGCGCCGCCTTGGGCACGAAAAGGGCCACACGCTTCCGGTCGCGCAGCAGCCGCTCGATGATCATCAAGCCGATGAAAGTCTTGCCCAGCCCGACGCCATCGCAAAGCAGCGCCCCATTGTAGCGCCGCGCGATCTGCATCAAATTGTGATATCCCTCGCGCTGGTAATGGTCGAGCACGGAATACATCTTGGACTCGGACTTCTCCCACTCGCTGACGGAGAGCTCGTGCGCCCGGAAGTAGGCTGCCATCGCGCGGGCGTAGACCTCGAAGGGGGAGTACTCGCGGGTATGGCGCTCGATGGTGCGCAGGATTTCGGGCGTGACGTCCTCGGCCTCTTCCCAATGCTCCTCGTACCAGGCCTGGAGCTCCTCAACCTCGCGTCGGAGCTGGATATTGAGCTCGACGTTATCGTGCAGGCCGGGATAGGTGAAGTTGCTGGACCCGACGA
>CAZANJ010000140.1:4235-7339 GCA_964486415.1 uncultured Anaerolineales bacterium | reverse complement strand
GCTCGTTCAAAAATCGGGGGTTGCAAACCCCCTCTGAGCAGGGTCTGAGCAGTTATTTCGCGTTTTACGTTTCAAATTTCACGCTTCACGTTTTCAGCCTATGGAAAGAACAGGAACTGTCGTAAGAGTCGCCGGTGTGGTCGTCGATGCGGAGTTTCCGTCGGGCGCCCTACCCAGCATCCACAACGCGCTGCTGATCGAGCGGGATGAGGATGTGCCTGAGCTGCATATCGAAGTGCAAGAGCATCTCGACCCGCATACGGTGCGGGCCGTCGCCATGGGCGGCACGTCCGGCCTGCGCCGGGGCTTGATCGTGCGCGACACCGGTCACCCGATCCGCGTCCCCGTCGGGCGGCCCACGCTGGGGCGGATGTTCAACGTGCTGGGACGGACCATCGATGGCGAGGGGCAGATCGAGCATACCTTGACGCGCCCGATCCACGTCTCACCACCGCCGCTGAGCGAGCAGCAGATGATTGAGACACCGTTTCTCACCGGCATCAAGGCCATCGATCTGCTGACACCCTACCCGCGCGGCGGCAAGATCGGGCTCTTCGGCGGGGCCGGTGTGGGCAAGACGGTGCTCATGATCGAGCTGATGCGCCACACCATCCGCGAGCATCGCGGCATCGCGCTCTTCGCCGGCGTGGGCGAGCGTAGCCGCGAGGGCAACGATCTCTGGCGCGAGATGCAGCGCAGCGGCGTGCTGGAGAGCACCATCCTCGTCTTCGGGCAGATGAAGGAGCCGCCCGGAGCCAGATTGCGGGTGCCCCTCACGGCGCTGACGATGGCGGAGTATTTCCGCGATCACGAACGCCAGCAGGTTCTGATCTTCATCGACAACATCTTCCGCTACATCCAGGCCGGCGCCGAGGTCTCGGCCCTGCTGGGGCGGCTGCCCAGCACCATGGGATATCAGCCCACGCTGGAGAGCGAGATGGGCGAGCTGCAAGAGCGCATCACGACCACCAGCAGCGGCAGCACCACATCGGTGCAAGCGGTCTACGTGCCGGCCGATGACCTGACCGATCCGGCGGTCGTGGCCACCTTCGCCCACCTGGACGCGACCACCATCCTCTCGCGCCGCCAGGCCAGCCGGGGCTTCTATCCCTCCATCGACCCGCTGGAATCGAATAGTAGTCTGCTCACGCCGGAGGGGGTGGGCGAGGCCCATTTCGAGATCGCCAACGCGGTGCGCTCGGTGCTGGCCCGTTACCGGGAGTTGCAGGACGTGATCGCCATCCTGGGGATGGAGGAGCTGAGCGAGGAGGATCGCGTCACGGTCAAGCGGGCGCGGCGCATTCAGCGCTTCCTGACGCAGCCCTTCTTCGTCTCCGAGCCCTTCACCGGCATGCCCGGTCGATTCGTGCCGCTGGAGGAGACGCTGCGCGGCTTCCGCGAGATATTGGAGGGCCGCCACGACGATCTGCCGGAGCAGGCGTTTTACATGGTCGGCCCGATTGATGAGGTTCTGGAGAAGGCGCAGGAACTCGAGTCCAATGACTAAACTGCTACGCCTTCAGGTGTTGACGCCGGCCGAGAGTTTGCTTGAGGCCGAGGACGTGAGCTGGGTGCAAGCCCGGCTGGCCGACGGTTGCGGCATCGGCATCTATCCGGGCCACGCGCCGCTCTTGGCGGAGACAGTGGACGCGCCGCTGCGCTACGCCGACGAGGCCGGTGAGCACAACTTCGAGGTGGAGGCCGGAATCTTGCAGATCGATGACGATAACGCTGTGACCGTTCTCACCAGCGGGGCATCACGCGCCTCCTCCGAATCCTCCACAATCCCGACGGTTGCAGAGGATACGGAGGAGCGAGAATTCCATCGCCTGGCCGAGGAACTGCTCAACAGATTGGAGCATTGGCCGGAGGATATTCTGGATTTTTACGATGCGGGATGAGCGTGAACTCTGGCGCGAGGCGCTGCGGGCCACCTCGCTGGGCTGGGACCTGGCCCTGCCCATATTCGGCGGGGTGCTGCTGGGCCACGCGCTGGATCGCTGGCTGGGCGGAGGCTATCTTTTTACTTTGGGCTTCCTGATGCTCGGCATCGGCGCGGGCTTCTACAACGTGCTGCGCTCCATCCAGCGCATGGACGAACGTGGGCGCCGTTCCGCCGACCGGAAGAGAGGGAAGGACGAGGGCCGATGATCCTCTGCTGGCTGCTGGCGGGTGGCGCTATCGGCGCGTTGAATGGTGCCAGTCGCCGCTGGACGGTCGCCCGTCTGCGCCCCGAAGCGCCTCGCGACGCGCTGGGTCTGGTCTGGGGCGGGTTGGCGCTGCGCTGGGGCCTGGTCGCTGCTTTGTTGATCATCGCCTTGCAGCGTGGCGTCGGCGCCGGTCTGTTGGCCTTCGTCGGGCTGTCGCTGGCTCGTTGGGTGATGGTGATTTGGTTCAGTTTTTCCCCTTCACCCTCACCCTAACCCTCTCCCAGAGGGAGAGGGAACTTTAGGAGATGAATTATGCAGGGATTCTTTCCACAAGAGGTATTCTATATATTCGGCGTCGGGGTGCGCGATACGGTCGTCTCGACCTGGGTTATGATGGTCATCGTCATCGCGCTGGGAGTCCTGGTTCGTCGGCGCTGGCCGATGGCTTTGGAGATGTTGCTCGATTTTCTGAGCGATATGGTGTCTAGCATTATGGGGCGCGAGGCCGATCCCTATCTCCCATTCTTGAGCACATTGGCCGTCTTCGTCGCCGTCGCTAATATCATCAGCCTGGTGCCCGCCGTGACCGCTCCCACCCGCGATCTGAACACGCCGGTGGCGCTGGCCGTTGTGGTCTTCTTCTCCGTGCATTACTTCGGCGTGCGTCAGCAGGGGCTTCTCGGTTATCTCAAAAACCTGGCTTCTCCCATCTTCTTGTTCCCGCTGGAGGTCATCGGGCAGATCAGCCGCACCGTCTCTCTCGCCGTGCGGCTTTTCGGCAATGTGCTCAGCACCGAGTTGATCGTGGCCGTCGTCTTCGCCCTGGTGCCTCTCCTCGTGCCGCTGCCCGTCATCGGGCTCAATATTTTCACCGGACTGTTACAGGCTTATATTTTCACCGCGCTGGCCGCCGTCTACATCAGCACGGCGTTGGTTGAGGGTTGAGGGTTGAGG
>CAZANJ010000140.1:0-4135 GCA_964486415.1 uncultured Anaerolineales bacterium | reverse complement strand
CTCAGCCGCCGGATATGACTATCCGGCGCGAGCAGAACAGCACATCTACATGGACACTACGAACAGTTGAGAATAGGAGGATAATTTATGGAGAATATGGAACCTGGCACACTGATTACGTTGGTCACGATTCTCGCTTCGAGTATCGGCATTATCCTGGGCGCGCTCACCCCGGCCATCGTCGAGGGGCGAGCGGTGCTCAAGGCGCTGGAGGGGATGACGCGACAGCCGGAGGTGGCCGATGACTTGCGCACCACGCTGCTCATCTCCATGGCGCTGCTAGAATCCACGGCGATCTATGTACTTTTGGTCATCCTGGTTCTGATCTTTGCCAATCCGCTGCTCGAGCGCTTTTTCCCTGGGGGGTAACCCATGTTGAGTCTCGATTGGGCGACTATCGCCTTTCAAATCGTCAACTTCCTCGTGCTCGCCGCGTTGCTGTACCGCTTTGTCTTCCGGCCCGTTATGGCCCAGATGCGGGAGCGCGCAGCCGAGCGTGATCGTCTGCGGCAGGAGTTGGCCGAGGAGCGGGACGAGGCGGAAAAGGCGCGTGCCAAGCTTCAGGAGCGCCTGGATGACGCCGAGGAGGAGGCCGATGATATCATCACCGAGGCACATAAGCAGGCCGAGGTCGAGCGGCAGGAGATGCTGGACGAGGTGGAGGAGGAGGTCGAGCGAATCCTCTCCGAGGCGCGGGGCGATGTGCGACAGATGCGCCGGCAAGCCGTGGAGGAGTGCCACGATGAGCTGATTGAGGCCATACTCGACATCAGCGCTCGGGTGATCCACCAGGCGGCGCCGCCGGAGGTGCACGACGCGCTGGTCGGCCAGCTCAGTAAGCGCATCTGGGAGATGGGCCGCAGTGAGATGGACCGTGTGCGGGCTTTTCGGCGCTCCCTGGGCGAACGCACGCCCATAGCCCACGTGATGGCCGGGCGGCAACTCTCATCGGAGCAGCAGGGGGAGCTGGCCCGCACCCTCTCGGCGCTGGCCGACCGCAACGTGGATATACAGTTGAAGGTCGATCCGGAGCTGGCCGCCGGGATGCGGGTACGTCTAGGCGACTTCGTCGTCGATAACTCCATCGCCGGGCGCGTGGAAGATCTGCGTGAGGACGCTTCCCAGGCGCTCAAAGAGCAATTGGCCGATGAGTGAGCGGGAGATCAAACCCGACGTAGAGGCGCTGATCGAGACGCTGGGCGATCAGCTTGAGGAGCGGGATGCCACTCCCTCCATCCACGAGCTGAGCTTGCGGGAGCGTATCAAGAGCCGCGTCGCCGAGCTGGCCCATCCCTCACGCGCTGACATCCCTTCTTACTCCGCCCTGCTCCAGACGCTCCGGGAGAAGGCGGGCGAGATCGACGAAGGGGTGCGCTTCCACGAGGTGGGCACCGTGCAGCAAATCGGCGATGGCGTGGCGACCCTTTCGGGCCTGCCCCGTGCCCGCACCGATGAGCTGGTGGACTTTCCCACCGGCGTGCGGGGGCTGATCCTCAACCTGGATCACGCGCGGCTCGACGTGATTCTGCTCGGCCCCGACGAGGGCATTCAGGGTGGCGATCTGGTGACCGCCACGGGTGAACGGGTGCGCGTGCCGGTGGGCCATCAACTGCTCGGTCGGGTGGTAAACCCGCTGGGCCAGCCCCTCGACGAACGGGGCGCACTTCAGGCCACGGAGTCCCGATACCTGGAGCGGGAGGCGCCGGACATCATCGATCGTGCCCCCGTGAACGAACCCTTGCAGACCGGGGCCAAGGTCATCGACGCGCTGTTCCCCATCGGGCGTGGGCAGCGGGAGCTGATCCTCGGCGACCGGCAGATCGGCAAGACCGCGCTGGCGGTGGACGCCATCCTAAATCAGCGTCAGGGCGACGTGTCCTGCGTCTACGTCGCCATCGGGCAGAAGAAGAGCACCACGCTCGGTGTGATCGATGCGCTGCGCCGACACGACGCGCTGGCCTACACCACGGTAGTTGTCTCCAGCCCGGAGGATCCGCCGGCGATGCGCTATCTGGCGCCCTACGCCGGCTGCACTGTGGCCGAATTCCTGATGGACGAGGGTCGGGATGTGCTGATCGTCTACGATGATTTGAACCGGCACGCCGGCGCCTACCGGGAGCTGAGTCTGTTGCTGCGCCGTCCGCCGGGGCGGGAGGCCTATCCAGGCGACATTTTCTACCTGCACGCGCGGTTGCTGGAACGGGCCTGCAAGTTGAGCGCGGAGCACGGGGGCGGGTCGTTGACCGCCCTGCCCATCGTGGAGACGCAGCAGGGGAACGTCTCGGCCTACATTCCCACGAATCTGATCTCCATCTGCGACGGGCAGATTGTGCTCGATAGCGACCTCTTCAACCAGGGGACGAAGCCCGCTGTCGATGTGGGGCAATCGGTCTCGCGCGTGGGCGGCGAGGCCCAGTCGGAGGCGATGCTGGAGGTCGCGGGGGAGCTGCGGCTGGAGCTTTCGCAGTATGAGGAGGTGTCGCGCTTCGCCCGCTTCGGCACCGAGGTGGATGAGGCGACGCGGCGCCAGATCGAGCGCGGCGAGCGGCTGCGCGCCGTGCTCACCCAGCCGGTTCGCCGTCCGCTTCCGCTGGCCTCGCAGGTAGTGGTGTTGCTGGCCGCCACCGAGGGCTTCCTGAGCGGCGTGGCCGTGGGGGACGTGAGGCACTTCGAGGAGGAACTGCTGGCCCAAGTGAAGAAGAAGCAACCGGAGTATCTCCAACAGATCGAGCGCACGGGCGAGATTTCAGCAGAGGTGCGGGAAACGCTCCTGGAAGTGATAGCCGATTTCAGCGCTGGATGGCGGGGAAGGAGTGAACGAGAATGAAAATGATGATGGTCATCATACCACGTGACGAGGCGCAAAAGGTCCTGCAAGGGCTGGTGTCCGCCGATCACACGGCGACCTACCTGGAGACGCGCGGCGGGATGCTGCGCCAGGCCCAGATGACGCTCTTCATCGGGGTGCGGGAGAAGGATATGGAGGAGGTGCTGTCCATCATCGACGAGGCTTGCCATTCACAGGCCACGGTGGAATCCAGCGAGCCGGTGGATGTCTTCTCGGTCGGGATATCCGCGAAGCCTCGGCTCGGCGGGGCCGTGGTCTTCATCTGGAACATCGAGCGCAGCGAGACTTTTTGAGGGTCTGATGGAGGAGCTGGATCGCGCTCAGGAGCGGCTGGAAAATATCCGCAGCGTGAAGCCGATTTTGGGCGGCCTGCGTACTATTTCGCTGGGAAGTTGGCAGGCCGCGATTCGGCGCAAGAAGGGAGCACATCGCTACGCCGGGCGTCTGATGGAGGCGCTGGCCCTGGTGATCCCTCATCTTTCCCAGAGCCGATCGGTTTCGCGCCGCCCCGTCGAGGAGGGGAGGGAGCGCGTTGTGGCTTTGGTGGTGGGCAGCGAGCGCGGGCTTTGCGGGCGCTTCAACGTGACCGTGGTCGAGCGTGCCGAGAGTTACCTGGGGGAGCGGCGGGCCGCCGGTGTGGAAATGGACTTGATGGCGCTGGGCAGCCGCGTGCAGCGCGTGTTGCAACGGCGGGATCACGAGATGAGTTGGGCGGAAAAATTGTCGGTCACCACACTGCCCCCCTATTCGCTGGCCTATGATCTCACGCACCGCTGGCTGGAGCGCTATGAGGAGCGGGAGATAGACGCGGTCGATCTGATCTACAACGCCTATCGCGGCACGGGCAACTATGAGCCGAGCGTGACGCGCCTCATCCCGCCGCAGATGCCCGCGCCGGCCGAGCGCCCCGCCGGTCTGCAGGAGCCCTGGCCTCCGACTATTATTGAGACCGACGTGCTGAGCCTTTACGCCCGTATCGTCGAGCAGTGGGCGGCGACCCATCTGTATGAGCTGCTGCTGGATTCAGCGGCCGCGGAGCACTCGACACGCTTCCAGTTGATGGAATCGGCCACGCAGAACGCGGAACGGCTGATCGGCGAGTTGACGCTGGCGGTACAGGCCGCGCGTCAGAAGGCGATCACGCAGGAGATGCAGGAATTGGCCGTCGGCGCGGGGATGATCGGCCCGCGATGATTTCTCCGGGCAACTACGAGAGTTGCCCCTACGGTGTTATGGGGGTTTTCGAAGCGATTCAAAAATCGGCGGGTATGGAAACCCGCCCTACAT
>CAZANJ010000139.1:0-7372 GCA_964486415.1 uncultured Anaerolineales bacterium | reverse complement strand
TGTAGGGCGGGTTTCCATACCCGCCGCCTTGGGGTTGATGAGTTCACACAACGCCACAGAAAGCCTCTGGTGGTCTCTGGAGGGCCTTGGAACTGCTACGATTTCCCTCCTAGAATGTCGTTTGCCAGATTGTATACGGTGGGATAAAATTAGGGAGGTTTTTCTTGCAAGCATATGACAGGTAGATCAGAAGATACGAACTGAAATATGGAATGACCTTTGCTGAATTTTCCAGACGCTGGGAAGAGGGCGAAATTCCCGATCGCTGGTCTCATCCTGTCGAGGTGGACTATATGGAATGGGAGGGGTGGGAGGCAGAAAAAAATCGGGAAATGTTAAACAGAGTCAGACAAGGAGTCACAATGCGTAAGCCATTTATCGCCGGAAATTGGAAAATGCACAAGACGATCGCGGAAGCTGTCGCGTTGGTCGAAGAACTAAAAGCCGAGCTGGAGGGGGACGGCGGGTTGCCAAACTGCGACGTAGCGGTCTGTCCACCCTTCACCGCTCTTGCCGCCGTGCGCGAGGCTCTGGCTGGATCGGAGATCGAGCTGGGCGCTCAGAACGTGCATTGGGAGGAGCAAGGCGCCTTCACCGGCGCGGTGAGCCCGCCGATGCTGGAGGGCTGGTGCGATTACGTGATCATCGGCCACTCCGAGCGCCGCAACGTCTTCGGCGAGAGCGATGAGTGGATCAACAAGAAGCTGCACGCCGCGCTGGCCCACGGGCTCAAGCCCATCCTCTGCGTCGGCGAGAACCTGGAGCAGAACGAGGCCGGCGAGACGGAGGAATTCGTCGGCGGACAGGTACGAGCCGCTTTCGAGGGCCTCACCGCCGAGCAAGCGGGGCAGGTCACCATCGCATATGAACCCATCTGGGCCATCGGCACCGGCGTGCCCGCCCACGGCGAGGATGCCAACGCCATCATCGGCAAAGCAGTGCGCGCTACGATGAGCGAGCTTTACGGCGACAAGATCGCCCAGGCCATCCGCATTCAATACGGCGGCAGCGTCAAGCCCCACAACGTCGTCGAGTTCATGGAACAGCCGGAGATCGACGGGGCACTGGTCGGCGGTGCCAGCCTCAAGGCCGCCGACTTCGCGGAGATCGTGCGGAAAGGGGCCGCGGCCCAGGAATAGACGGATAAGCAAATGAGGGTCTGGGCGCCTCTTCTGGGGCTGGCGGTGACGCTCGCGCTCCTGCTGGTGGTCGAGCGCTGGATCCATCGGCACCTACAAGGGACGATGTTTCTGCTCGTCGGTGACCGTGAGATCGCGGTGATACTCTACGCCCTTCCGCTGTTGCCCGGAATCTTCCTCCACGAGATGAGCCACGCGCTCGTGGCGCGGCTGCTGGGAGTGCGCGTAGGCCGTATTTCCGTCCGACCCAAGTTGGCAAAACAACGCATTCAACTCGGATTCGTCCCCATCGAGCAGACAGACGTAATAAGGGCCAGCCTGATTGGGCTGGCCCCTTTGCTTATGGGAAGCGCCGTGATCCTGATGATCGGCTACTTCGTCTTCGACATCGGCGCGATGAGGGAGACGATGCCGACCATCACTCCGACCGATCTGCTCCAGCAGTTGCGGGATATGCTGAGGACTCCTGACCTCTGGTTTTGGGCCTATTTGATCTTCGCCATAGGCAACACCATGCTGCCCAGCCGCTCCGACCGGCAGGCCTGGACGCCCGTGCTTCTCTTTCTGCTTCTGCTCGGCGTCTTGGTCTGGGCTGTGGGAATCGGCCCTGCGCTCATTGGGGAGATATCCCAGCCACTTTCGCTGGCCCTCCGCTGGCTGACAGTAACCTACATCTTTGTACTGGTGGCCGATTTGCCCTTCGTTTTGCTGATCGCGCTAGCGGAAGGTCTGGTCGGGTGCATGAAGGGTGTGCGGGTCGAGTATTGAACGGGGGCATGTTGCTTTCTAGTATATTTGTGCTAAAGTAATTAGAGCCTCTAAGATTTCGCGTGGTTCACTTGCTCAAAGGGGCTGGGCCTGCTGCGCTTCGACGAAACGTGAGCGCTCTCGGCGCTTCCAATGTTGATGTGCATGTAGGGGCGATCCCCTGGGCGACGAGTGGCCCGTGGTCGCCCGTACAAAATGCACGCGGGCCGGCACGGAGGCCTGCCCCTACGAAGCGGGCCACGCGAAATCCCAAAGAGTCAGTGATTATAGTGGGCCGGGCTCCCACGCTCGGCTGAATCAAAGTGTAGGTGCCGATGACCGAAGGACAAACCATTTATCCCATCGATTTGCTGAATTTCTCCACACGGCTCCGCAACCTTCTGTTGCGGCTCGATCTGACCACGCCTAACGACCTGGCCCGGCGCAGCGACGAGGAACTTCTGGCCTTGCCCGGCTTCGGTCCAACCTCCCTGAGACAAGTGCGCAAACAGCTAAAAATCTGGGAGCGGGAACAGCAGATCGTGGAGGTGACGGAGGAAGAACCCGCCGAAACTTCTGTCGAGCAAGATCTCTTCTCGGTGCTGCCCGGTCGCCGCGTGCTCCACGCCGCCTGGTTCCCCAACCCATCGTCTCGCCTTTTCATCTGGGGGGAGGGGCCAAACCACGGCCCGTCAACTTCCGATTCCCAGCCACTCCATCCCTTCTGCATTCCATCCGGCGAACTGCGCGATCTGCTGGCCGACCTGCTGCCCGAAGAGACCGAGGATGACGTCGCCCTCGCTCACTTGCCGACAACCGACCAGCGACCGCGGCCCAGCCCTCAATTGATCCGGGACGCTTTCGCCGAGGCGTCCGTCGAGCCTGAGGAACTCGCCCTCTGGAAAATAGAGGGGTTGACTCTTCCCCCCCTGGCGGCGCTCACTTTCCTGAACGATCTGCCGCAAGCGCGGGAGATGGCTCCCCACAGCGCGCTGGGGGCCGATCTGGGCATCTGGTCGCTGGTGGGCAAGCTGACGCTGGAGCTCCTGGCGCGGCAGCAATTCGCTCCCACCTTGAGCCGTCAGGCGGGCGCTTTCCGCGCCTCCTGGGCGCCCGTGCTCGATCAGGCCGATGATCTCCGTCGGGTGGAGCAGTTAGCGCGAGCGTTGCCGCCTCTGGGCCGTGCGCTTTCGCCTGTCGGTGCCCCGACGGAGGATGACGAGGGGCCGAAGCATCCCACCGCACGCTCGTTGCTCAAGGATTTCCTGGGCGCGATGGTGGACACGGCGGTGCGGGCCTGGGCGCCGCCCCTTCTCAACGTTGTCACTCGCCGTGATACGCCGACATTGCAAAGTTGGTTGAGCGCTCTTTTTGAAAGGGGGATAAGGCCGGCTGTGGACGCTCCACCCCGCGATCTCGTGGACCTCCATGCCGAGGTGGCCCTCTGGCAGGAGCAGTTGATGGTCGGCGCCGAGGCTCCCTTCCGCATCTGCTTCCGACTGGAGCCGCCGGAGCTGCCCGAAGCGGAGGAGACCACGCTCCAGGTGCCCACCGACGGCTGGACGCTGCGCTTTCTACTCCAGGCCCGCGACGACCCCAGCCTGCTGGTGCCCGCGCGATTGGTCTGGCAGGAGACCGACTCGACGCTGCGCTACCTGGACCGTCGCTTCGACAACCCGCAGGAGGAACTGCTGACCGGGCTGGGATCGGCGGCCCGTTTCTTCCCCCCGCTGGAATCCAGCCTGCGCACATCCCGCCCCGAGGTCTGCGACTTGACCACAGAGCAGGCCTACACCTTCCTGCGCGAGGCCGCGCCCCTGTTGGAGCATAGCGGCTTCGGCGTACTGGTGCCGTCCTGGTGGAGGAAGAGCCGCAAAAAACTTGGTGTGCGGGCCACCGTCTCTCCCACCGACACCACGGGCAGCGGCATCTTGAATTTGGACGCGCTGGTGCGTTTCCGCTGGCAACTGGCGCTTGGCGATCATACCATCGATCCCGATGAATTCTCACACCTGGCCGAGCTCAAGCTGCCCTTGGTGCAGGTGCGCGGCGAATGGGTGGCGCTCCAGCCGGAGCAAGTCGAGGCGGCCATCCACTTCTGGGAAAAGCAGGCGGCCCAGGAGGAAGAGGTGCGGCTGCGCGAGGCGCTCCAGATGGGGCTGACGGAGGAGGGCGAAGTCGAAGAGCTGCCCATCGTCGGCGTCGAGACAGAGGGTTGGGTGGACGAGCTGCTGCAACAATTGAGCGGTGGCGTGCCCTTGACCGAGTTGCCGCAGCCGGAGGGGCTCCAGGGCCAACTGCGCCCCTACCAGAAGCGCGGCTACTCCTGGTTGGCCTTCCTGCGCCGCTGGGGGCTGGGCGCCTGTCTGGCCGACGATATGGGGCTGGGCAAGACGATCCAGGCCATCGCCCTTATGCTGCGCGATCAGGAAAAGGAGGATAGCGCCGACGGCCCCACATTGGTCGTCTGCCCCACATCGGTGCTCGGCAACTGGGGGCGGGAGATCAATCGCTTCGCCCCCGCGCTGGAGGTGCTGACCCACCACGGCGGCGACCGCGCATCGGGCGAGGCTTTCTTCGAGCAGGCCCAGCGCCACGATGTCATCCTCACCACCTACGCGCTGGCGCGGCGGGACGAGGAGATGCTGCGGGAGCTGAACTGGCGCGGCATCATCCTGGACGAGGCGCAGAATATCAAGAATCCGGGCGCCAAGCAGACCCAGGCCATCCGCCGCTTGCGCTCGGATTATCGGATCGGGCTCACCGGCACGCCGGTCGAGAACCGCCTCTCTGAGCTCTGGTCGATTATGCAATTCCTCAACCCCGGCTACCTCGGCTCCCAGAAGTCATTCCGCGAGCAGTTCGCCCGGCCCATAGAGCAATACCAGGATCAGAAGGCCGCCGCGCGGCTGCGCAAGCTGGCCCAGCCCTTCATCCTGCGGCGCGTCAAGACCGACCCCACCATCATCCAGGATCTGCCGGAGAAGTTGGAGAATAAGATCTATTGCACGCTCACCTCGGAGCAGGCGACGCTCTATCAGGCCGTGGTCGAGGACGTGATGTTGCAGGTTGAGGAAGCGGAGGGCATTCAGCGCAAGGGGTTGGTGCTCTCGATGCTCACCCAACTGAAGCAGATCTGCAATCATCCGGCCCACTACCTGAAGGATGGCTCCGCCCTGCTACATCGTTCTGGCAAGCTGTCTCGCCTGGGGGAGATGTTGGAGGAGGTGCTTTCGGTGGACGAGCGGGCGCTGATTTTCACCCAATATGCCGAGATGGGCACGCTTTTACAGCAATATCTGCAAGAGCGTTTCGGTGTCGAGGTGCTGTTCCTCTATGGCGGCACGCCGGCCCGGCGGCGCGACCGTATGATCGCCCGTTTCCAGGAGGAGGAGGGGCTGCCCGGCCCGCCGATCTTCATTCTATCGCTCAGGGCCGGCGGGCTGGGGCTGAACTTGACCCGTGCTAATCACGTCTTCCACTTCGACCGCTGGTGGAATCCGGCGGTGGAGGATCAGGCCACCGACCGCGCCTTCCGCATCGGGCAGACGCGGGACGTGTGGGCGCATAAGTTCATCTGCGTGGGCACGCTGGAGGAGCGCATCGACGAACTCATCGAGAGCAAGAAGGCGCTGGCGGAAAGCGTCATTGGCTCCGGCGAAGCTTGGCTGACTGAACTGAACACCGATCAGTTGCGGGACCTGGTCTCGCTGAGCGTGGAGGCGGTGGATGATTAACTTCAATTGGAGGACAGCATGAGTGTAGATCAAAGACAAATCTCCACTGTGTTGGAGAAACTAACACATGCAGAGAGCCAACTGGTGCTACAGTTCGCCGATTTCTTGGTCCAGCGGAGCAGATACCGAGTGGATGCCCGCACAGCCCGACGCAAAGTCAGCGCTTGGTTGGTGCAAGAGGTAGGTAACCTGCTGATGGGAGGAGAGCCGCGCTACATTGAAGGTGAGCGTCCAGTGTGGCGCGTGCCGGTGGTGGTCAGTTATGGTCGCCGTGGAGTGGCTGCCTTTGTGGACGTGGACGCCCAGAGCGGAAAGTTGTTGGTGAGTGAACAAACGCCACAGGAGATTACGGCCAATGTCCAGGCGATGGTTGCCAATTCCTCACCGACTTGAGAAATTCGTCGGGGGATGCTTGCCCGCGTGCTGTCAGATGGGGCTGGAGTTTCTGGGCATCACTCGTACCCAGAGAAAAATCGCTGCATTAATCGGGCACATTGAGGGTGCAGGAACCCCTATGCCCAATGTCGTCCGACTGTCAAATCTGGGGGCTAGCGTCCAATATATCCCAGAGGCTGGCCTGAATGATTTGCAGCGGGGGATCAAGCAGGGCATCGCCATTATTGTTTCTGTGCGGACAGGAGAGTTACCTTATTGGGAAGAAGATGTGCCACACGCTGTCGTAGTGGTCGGAATTGATACAGCGACAGGGGTCATATACGTCAACGATCCCGCGTTCAAGCGTGCGCCAATTGCAGTTCTGATGGGTGATTTTATGCTGGCATGGGACGCTCTGGGTAATCGGTGTGTGATGATAGGTCAAGCTATGAAACAGGAGAGCGACCGATGAGTAGAAGTTATTGGGGCTATTTTCCACCGTCGAAGCCGATTCCGGTCAAAGATGGCATCAAGGCCCGCACGAAGCGCGGACAGTTCGGCGAGCACTGGTGGTCGCGGCGCTGGATCGAGGTGCTGGAATCCTTCGGCTGGAGCAACCGGCTGCAACGCGGGCGCCGCTATGCCCGCAAGGGCCAGGTGATGAACATCGCAGTGGAGACCGGTCACGTCTCCGCGCGTGTGCAGGGCTCGCGCTCTACTCCCTACCGCGTGCACATCCAGATCACGCCGCTGAGCGATAAGCAATGGGAGCGGGCCATCGATGCCCTGGCCGAGCAAGCGCTCTTCACCGCACATCTCCTGAGCGGGGAAATGCCCCCGGAGATTGAGAATGTGTTCGAGGCCGCTCACGCATCCCTTCTGCCCACCAGCGACGACGTGGCGATGAGCTGCTCCTGCCCGGATTGGGCCGTCCCTTGCAAGCACATCGCCGCCGTCTACTACCTGCTGGCGGAGGAGTTCGACCGCGACCCCTTCCTCATCTTCAAGCTGCGCGGGCGGACGCAGGAGCAGGTGATGGACGCGCTGCGGGATCGCCGCGCCGCCACGCTGCCATCCGATGAGGCCGTGCCGGAGGAGGAAGCGGAGCCGCTGGAGGAAAGGCTCTCCGATTTCTGGGATATGGGAGAGAGCTTGAGCGGCTTCCACGTGACCATCACACCGCCGTCGGTGGAGACCGCGCTGCTCAAGCGGCTGGGGCCGCCGCCCTTCTCGAAGCGCCCAGAGGCGTTCAAGGGCTCGCTGACCTTGACCTATGCCACCGTCACAGACCGTGCGCTGACGCTGGCCTTCGGAGGGGAGGAGAGGGAATAGCGGAGCTAGCCGGATTTGTTCGGTTCTTCTCCCCTCGCCCCA
>CAZANJ010000138.1:1811-7407 GCA_964486415.1 uncultured Anaerolineales bacterium | reverse complement strand
TTTTACGTTTTACGTTCCACATTCCGCGCCTAAGTATAGCCCATCGGCTTGGGCTTGACAAGCAACTTTTCCAACGTATACTTGCTATTGGGTGGGATGGAGGGCTTATGGAAGAGTCAGAACATCACAACTACGGGAATCACACCGATAACGAAAATACGGAGGCGCAGGGGAGTTTACTAGGCCGATTGGGTAGCCGCATCGCTGCCCTTTGGAACTGGTTGCGCAGGCCGAAAAAAGCTGACCACCCGATCACGCTGCGACCACGCACTGTGCGCCTCCTCGTTATCCTGGTTCTGGGCAACCTGGGCGTCCTGGCATTGCTGACTTTTGCATTGTATCAGGCGATACAGTCGCCGAAAACCATAGAGACCGTCCGCCAGCAGATCATCACCGCCACGCCGCTCGCCTCCCCCACTCCCGGCCCCACACCCACACCGCTCGGCAGCGGCGGCGCCATCGCCTTCACGCTGCGGCGCGACGGAAACGCTGATATCTATGCCCTTAATCAGAAAGACCGTCAACTGGTGCGGTTGACCCACGACCCGGCCGAGGATCGCGATCCGGCCTGGTCACCCGATGGCCAACACATCGCTTTTGCCTCCAACCGCGCAGACAACTGGGACATTTATCTACTGGATCTGGCGAGCGGGGTGCTGATCCGCCTGACCCATGATCCCGACTTCGACGCCAACCCCACATGGTCGCCCGATGGCCAATGGATCGCCTTCGAATCCTATCGTTATAACAATCTCGATATCTATATGATGAGCACCACCGGCGAGCAGACGAAGCGCCTCACCATAGACCGCGCCCCGGATTATGCTCCCGCCTGGTCACCCGATAGCAACGCCATCGCCTTCACCTCATTCCGGGATGGCAATAAAGATATTTACCTCGTGCCCTTGGACGATGATCAAGGTGAAGTGGTCAACATCACCCATAGCTCAGAACTCAATGAGGACTGCGCAGCCTGGTCGCCCGACGGCACTCAACTGGCTTACGCCAGCGGGCCAGAAGGCAATCCCTCCATCCAGGTCACAACTTTCGACATAGCCCCAGGCAATTCGGCAAGTTACTGGGACACGATGAAGGTCGATCAGGCTCAAACTGAGCTTTTCGGCGCCGGCGACTCTCCCGCCTGGTCGCCCGATGGAGAAAACTTGATTTATACTTACCGCCGGGGCGTCCGCAGTCATATCGTCGCGGCCAGTATGCGGGGATGGGCCCTATTCCATGAGGTCTACAACACCGAGGGCACATTAGACGACCTGGCCTGGGCTCCCTTGCCGCTCTCGCCCCGCGTCTTGGATCAGGCTCAAGTGGTCGTTTCAGCACAGAAAGCGCCTTTCTATGTCGAAATTGTGCAACCCACGCCGACCCAAGGGCCACCCTACAAGTTGGTTCCGCTCCCCAACGTAGAACATAACGATGGAGAGAATGCGCTTCTATCCGACCGAGTGAACGAGAGCTTCAACGCCTTGCGCCAGCGCACGATTGAAGAGGCCGGATGGGATTTCCTGGGCACGCTACGCAGTTCCTGGCGTCCGATCACCTACACCCCGCCGTCGGGCCACTCGCGGCGGAACTGGCACATCTGCGGCCGAGCGATCGGACTCGATCCTGAACCATATGAGGAAAAGGTGGCGCGCGTCGAGCTGGTGCGCGAGGATATGGGCAACGTCACATATTGGCGCGTCTTCCTCCGCGCCGCCAGGCAGGATGGAAGCATGGGCAAGCCCCTGCGCGAGACGCCTTGGGATTTGAACGCGCGGGAGGAAGAGGGGCCTTCCAGCGTGGAGGGCGGAGCATACAAGCGCATTCCATCGGGATATTACGTGGACTTCACTACAATCGCCAGCGACTACGGCTGGGAACGCTTGCCGTCCCTATGGCGCTGGCGATACTTCTGGTCGGACATCCGCTGGTGGGAGTTTCAAAAGAGCGATGATTTGACCTGGTGGGACTGCATGCTGGAAATCTTCGAGCCAGATGAAATCGAGCCGGTATTCGGGCCTATTCCGGGAATTGAGGGAAGCGAGCCCTCCACAGCCCAGGAGGATGCCTCAGAAGATTCAAAAGATTCGGAAGGCTCCGACGAGTCGGAGGAGCCATCGGACGAGAATGCTACGCCCTCCCCCGAAGAGCCTGGGGAAAGCGAGGATGAGGGCGATGCTGAGGGTGGGGGTGAGTGATGATTGATAACCCTCACAGAATGACATGGCACGGATCATAGTTCTATCCGGCGAGCGAGGTGTGGGCAAGAGCACCGTCTGTCACAGGGCCGTCGCATCGGCGTGGGCCGATCAATACTCCTGCGGCGGGATCATGACATTGAGACGCGCCGATGGGACCCGTGAACTGCTGAACGTTCGCAACGGCGAGAGGCGCCGGCTGACGCTCGATCAGAGGGCCGAGAATGCCATAACCCAAGGACGCTTCTGTTTCGACCCGGAGGCCCTGCGCTGGGGAAGCATAGAGATGGCTCGCGCTATGCCCTGCGACTTATTAGTTGTGGACGAATTGGGACCGTTGGAGATAGAGCGTAAGGGCGGTTGGTACAGCGCCTTCAGTATATTGCACACGGGCGACTTCTCTCTGGCCATCGTCGTCATCCGTCCGGAGCTCATCGCCCGCGCTCAACTACAACTTCCCCCAGAATCGACGACCGTATATCCTGTCACAGCTCAAAACCGTGACATTTTGCCGGACATTCTCCTGAAGATTCTGAGGCGCGAGGTCAAAGACACGTCTGAGGATTGACAAAGACGGTGTAGAAGCCTTTAAGATCTGACAGGTTTACGGAGGCACTGCAAAACCTGTCAGGTCTTTTACCTCTTGACTTCCTCCATCATCTCCGTCCAATGTATGCCCTCCAGGGCCATAAAGATCAGGCCCAGCAGCGTCACCGGCAGCAACAAGATGGCGTGCAGAACCAGAATGTAACTCCCCGCCGCGGCCGACGGTGCTCCAAGACCCTCTAAAATTTTGATCCCCGACTCAAACGTCCCGATGTAACCTGGGAGAGAGGGCAAAGCGGTCAGCAAGTTAATCGCCCCCCCCATCAATATGATCTTCACGTAGGAAAGGTGCAGATCGAAAGCAAAGCTGACCAGCCAGTACTTGACCATCTCCAGCATCCACACCCACAGCGTCACTCCGAAGATGACCAGCACGTCTCGCCCCCTGCGAAGGCCCTCCAGGCCGGCGATCACGCCCTCGACTAAATCGAGCAGGGGATCGCGGAATCGTTCGGGCACCAACATTTCAATCAGGCCATGAGCGATGCGCCGCAGCAGATCGGGCATGGCGGCCAGAAAGAGGAAGGCGATCAACACGCCGAAAAACACAATCCCCGCGATAGTCACCAGTCGCCTGAGAAAGGCCGACAGAGGCACGAAGAGCAATCCGAAGAGGACGAAGAGCACCATCGTCAGCCCGTCGAAGATGCGTTCGAGGATCGCGGTGGTAAACGTGGCGCCGACGTTGATGTGTTCCCGACGCCAGAGGACATAGGCTCGCAGAACCTCGCCCAGGCGGAAGGGTAGGATGTCGTTGCCCATATAGCCGATGACGACGACGGGGAAAAGTCGATTGGCGGGGACACGCTTGCAAGCTCTGCTGAGGAGAAAATGCCAGCGCCAGCTACGGAACCAGACGGAGATGAAATAAACCGCAACGCCGGGGATGAGCCACCAATAGTTGGCCTTGCGCAATGAGGCCCAGACCTCGCCCAAGTGGAGATCGCGCAGCGCGTACCAGAGAAAGCCCGCGCTGATCAACATCCCGATGATAAAAAAGACCCAACGCCTCCGCCCCTTGATATTCGCCATCTGATTACGGTACGGGGATAACGATCTGGCGAGCCTGGACCAGGGCTTGCTTCTCCTCGTCCGTCAGGGAACGGGAGGAAAGCCAGCCCTCGACGGATTTAGCGTAGATGCGCGTCGCATCCCGCCCATAGAGCGCCGATATGACAGCCCCATTCCCCTGGCCATCGACCATGGCCAAGGCGAAGCTCTGATCACCTCCTGTACCCTCGAAGGCGCGAAAGCGCACCAACCCTACACCCTGCACAGCGTGGGCAAGCGTCTCGTCGATCTCTTTGGTATGCGCCACCAGCCGCTCGGTACGGGCGTTCGTCTTCGATAATCGGGCCGCCAGGCTCTGCAAGGCCGCCCCCACACTATCATCCTCCGCCCCGCCGAAGATGTTTTCGTAGCGACTCTGCAATTGGCGAAATCGATTCTGCAAGTCGAACATCCAGATGATGCCCGCCGCCAGTAAGACCGTCAAAGCAAGCGCCCAAATCAGCAACGCGATTTCCATTGAAGCCTCCTCTTATCTACTCCACTCGCACCGACCCCAGGATGACACGATCACCGGCCAAATTCCCTTTTAAGTCTACCACAGGAAAGCGCCGAAGGGAAGTCATCCCATACATCCCCACCTCCAGCCAATACTCCCCCGGTGGGGTATCCGCCGGAATCTCCAATCGATAGGGATCGGTGTAGGTCTGTCCCGGCAGCCACTTAGGGAACCAGAGGTAGGTCGGAGCGGATCCGCCCAGAGGGGTGTAGTCGTGCCCGACGACGGGCCGTCCCGCGCCGTCGATCAGGTGGATGAAGATAGTGGCGCTATCGCGGGGGGAAGTCAGAGCACGCCACTTCAAAATCAGCCGCAGCGCATCCCCGGCGCGGACGATCAGCGGCTCCTCCCAGACGGCCTTCGATTTAGCCAAACAATCCGGTAAGCTTGTCTGGGAACAGGCCCTGGCGCTCATCAGCGCCACTTGATTATCCAGATTGGCCAGCGCTCGCTTCCGCACCTCCGCCGACGGCGCGTGTGGATTGGGTGTCACAGTGATCGTCGCTAACTCTACCGTCTCGCCCCCGGTCGAGAGCTCCAAATCTCCCCGCCCGCCGGTCAGGTCAGCATACCCCAGCCGCAGCGGATACTCCCCCGGCGGCAAGCCGTAGGAGATCGGCAGTTCATACCGCTCCACCACGATCTCACCAGGCAGCCATTGATTCGTGAGCACCCGACTGTCGGTAGTCCAGCGAGCCTCCAGTAGCCCCAGCTCAGCATACGGCATCCAGATCGCCTCCAGCGGCTCCGGCACGCTCTGGTAAAGGGTCAACACCAATCGCTCTCCCGCGCGGACGGTCGTTTGGGGCAAGTCATACCCCAGGATGTGAACCCGCTCGCCGGCCCAGACATCCAGCCTGTGATCCGCATCGGCTTCCGTCACCGGCGGCGCTTCCACGCGATAGAATGCTCCCTCCGGCACCAGGCGGAAGCCCTCATGCCGCACCGCCGCGCGGTCATCGGGCAGATAGATCGGCCCCGCTTCGATGTGCTCCCAGACCCAGGCCGGCCAGGATTTGGCGGTGGAGGCGTAGATCGGCCTCAGATCCTCCTCGACCAGCCCGCCGCCCCGGGTGTAGGCATCGGCCATCAAGGGGGTGAAATGTTCCCAGTCGGAGAGCAAGATGGCCCCCTCCCCGCGCCCGGCGAAGCGTCCCTGCACCTCAGCGACCCACTCCTCGGCGGCGGTGAAATCGCGCAGCGAGATACCGCGCGAGAGGTTCCGTGC
>CAZANJ010000138.1:0-1711 GCA_964486415.1 uncultured Anaerolineales bacterium | reverse complement strand
ATACCAATGTACCAACATACCAACACACCAACACACCATCTCCTGGACGATGAGATAGACGACAGCTACGGCCCAGGCGCCGACGGCCGCCGCCAGCAGGTTGGTGCGGAAAGGGATGGAGCCGATGGGCACGACGATCTGCCAGAGCTTGGCCAGCAGGGTGTAGAAAGCGTATCCTGGCGGATGAGCAATGCCGAGGACGGCGGGGATGAACTGGTACTCGGAAGGGTCGCCGAAGAGCACGCCAGGGGCAGCGGTGGCGGCGTAGAGGGCGAAGACGATTATGAAGACGCAGAGCGCGAGCGGTAAATGAGAAACCAGGTTTTGCTTTAAGCGCAGCGGCGTAAACCTGGTTTCTTTAAGTTTCAACAGCATCCTCACCTCACCGAGAATTGAGGTATCCGCGCTCCTCCAGATAACCGAGTATGTGCGCCACGCTATCCTCGACCGTCTCCTCGGCGGTGTTGCAGACTATCTCTGCATTCTCCGGCGGTTCGTAGGGATCGGAGACGCCGGTGAAGTTCTCGATCTCACCGGCGAAGGCCATCTCGTACAAGCCCTTCACATCGCGCTCGGCGCAGACATCCAGCGGGCACTCGACGTAGACCTCGATGAAGTCGCCACCCTCCGCGATCGCCTGACGGGACTTGGCCCGCCGCTCCCGGTAGGGTGAGATGAAGGAGCAGAGAACCGCCACGCTGTTGCGAGTGAGCAGCTTCGCCACGAAGGTCACCCGCTCGATGTTCATATCGCGATCCTCTTTGGTGAAACCCAGGTCACGGGTCAGGCTCTGGCGCACGATGTCGCCGTCCAGCCGCTCGACCTTCAGCCCACGCTCACGCAACTCTTGCGCCAGCGGCACTGCGATGGATGTCTTCCCCGACCCCGACAGGCCGGTGAACCAGAGTGTAAAACCTTTTTGATCACACACGTTCTAATTTTTCTCCTTTGGAATTATTCTCTATCGGGTAGCAAACCCGAACTATTAAGCACTGCTTCGTCGATGGCTCCATGCCGCAGGATACGCGGCGGCGAGATTGAGCAATCGATAATGGTAGATGGCACACCGCCCGGACAGGGGCCGCCATCCAGAATCAGATCGATCCGCCCCTCCATCTGCTCCCTGACCTCCTGGGCCGTGATGGGACTGGGCTGTCCGGAGATATTGGCACTGGTGACCGCAAGCACTCCTCCGGCCTCGCGGATGAGGTCCAAGGCCAAGGCCAGATCGGGCATCCGCACCGCCACGGTGGGCCGCGGGCTGATCACGTCCGACACGCTGGCCTTCTTGGTCAACACCAGGGTCAAACCGCCGGGCCAGAAGCGGTTCAGCAGCGGCCTGCATCCCTCCGGAAGCAGGGCCACACGCTTCACTTGCCCGGCATCGGATATTAGCAATGGGATGGGCATATCGGCGGGGCGCCGCTTGGCCTCATAGAGGCGACGTACAGCCTCATCGTCCCAGGGCCAGGCCGCCACGCCGTAAACGGTGTCGGTGGGAAAAGCGACCAATCCTCCCGCCTTCAGCACCTCGACCGCGTGGAGGATACCGGCAGTCTCGGCGGGCAAGGTTTCAGTTCTTCGTTGGTAACCATTCGACATCTATCAGTTCCTCGACACATCCGAACTCCGGGTCACCGGTGACGACCGCAGCTTCTAGCTCTTGCGCCAACGCGACGGCAAAGGCATCGGCGTAGGAAACGGGATGGTG
>CAZANJ010000137.1:0-7442 GCA_964486415.1 uncultured Anaerolineales bacterium | reverse complement strand
CGAAGCTCAGATCGAAGAGATAAGAAAACGTGCCGCAACTACCCAGACATCTAAATTGTCGTTCCCATCGCCGCCGTGAACAGACGGCGCTGGGATTTCGGCATTTCCCTATTCCTCATTCCCCATTCTCTATTCTCCATTCTCCACCCCAGGCGTCGGCGGGTCGATGGAGCCCCACGTTTCCGCCCCATCGGGGCGGCGCCCGTAGGAGATGTCCTCCTGCTGCGGGCCGAAGGTTATGAAATCGAGCGGAACGTTTTGGCTCGTCGACGAGCCGTGGGCGTCAGCGGCGAAGAGCCCGATCTCCTCCCCATCGGCGTCCAGCTTGAAGTCGGCGTGCAGCGCCCCTTGCTCCGTATCCCGATCACACCACACCAACAGATAGCCCCCAGGCGGAATAGCCGTCCCCGCCGCGAATTGCCATCTTTCAAGGCCAGCGGAGAATGAAGCGACATCATCGGTGAGATACATCCCATCCAGCGTCGCCGTCACCGCGCCGGCGTTGTACAGCTCCACCCAATCGTCATACTCGCCGTCCTCATCCCGATTGACGCTCTCATTGTCCGCCAGGAACTCGTTGATCACCACCGGCGGCGGAGTGTATCCGACCAGGTAGCGATGCGTGACCGTGGGCACACCGGCGAGGTGCAGCGTCTTCTGTCCCATCCCGTCCAGCGCCTCAAAATAGTAGCGCACCAGCGTCCCCTCGGATTGCGCCGGAAGCTGCGCGAAGTATGCCGCGCCTTCCTCCCCACCGCAGGCCATTGGTATAGCCTGGAAGCCGCCGCCAACATCATACCGCAGCGTGACGGAGATACCGGAGAGCCCACCGGTGAGGACAGCGGTTACCGTCACGCTCTCGCCCGCGCCGGGCCAATCGGGATCGCGCGTCACCTCCAGGAACTGCGGCGCGTGCAGCCGATTGGATGCGCCGGGCGTGGGCTCCTCCAGCGCCTGCCACGCGCTTTCATCACCCATCCCTGATTCCGCTGCGGGAGCGGGGAAGCGTCCCCATGAGACATCCGGCGCCTGTGGCGGGAAGTAGGCCGCGTCGATGGGCGCGTAGTAGCCAGCCTCCCCGTCGAAGAGGCCCACGTATTCGCCCGCGCCGGAGAGGCGGAAGTTGAGGTGAGCGCCCGCACCGTCCCCGTCGGCCCACAGCAGGAGATAGCCCCCGGCCGGCGCGACGACGCCTTCGGGGATGCGGTACTGGGTGCTGTTGCCCACGTTGTCGCTGAGATGCATGCCGCCGAGGTCGATATCGACCGCCCCGGCGTTGTAGAGCTCAATCCAATCGTCGCGCTCGCCCGCTTCGTCCTCCAGCGTGCGCGTGTTAAGCGCCATCAGCTCGTTGATGAAGAGCGGCGGGCGCTGCCAGCCGACGATGACGCGATAGTCCTTGTTTGGCCAGCCGGGGCGGTCGATGGTCCGCATACCCATCTCATCATATGCCTCGATGTAATACTCCACCCAGGTGCCATCGGGCTGCGCCGGTAGAACGGCCTGGTAAAGCGACTCGTTCCCGCCTGCGTTCTCCATTGGGGCTGACTCGTAATCTTCCGGCGGCTGCGATCCCGCCGCGAAAGCGCGATACCACAGCGTGGCCGTGACCACCTCGGCGAAAATCGCCCGCCCGCCCGCTTCGCCTGGGGTGATGGTGGCCGTGACGGTGATAGGTATACTTGACGTGGGCACGGTCGGCGAGTGGGTCGCGCCCGTGATCGACGGGGGTCGGCCCTGATTGAGCCAGCCGGGCGTCGGCGCGTCGAACGCTTGCCAATTCTCGCCGCCATCCGGCATGCGCCCGTAGGAAGTGTCGGTCGGCTGAGCGGTGTAGGTCAATACGGAGATGGCGACGCTGTCCGCGAGCGGCACGGCGAGATTGCGGTCGAACAGGTCACGGTCAAAAAGAGCTATCCGCCCGCCGCCAGCGTCCAGCGCGAAGCTCGTATGCAGAGCGCCCTCGCCTGGCTCGCCATCGGCCCAGATGATGTCGCTTCGCTTCCCTTCCGTATCGTAGAGGAACGCCCCGTTGGGCGGGACGCGCGTCCCGTCGGGGATCGTCCATTGCGTCGTCACACCCGTAAGCGCGGCCTCGTGGGTCAGGCACATCCCCCCGACATCCCAGCTCAGCGTGGCGCTGCGGTTATGAAGCTCAATCCAGGGATCATAATCGCCGCTCTCGTCGGCGATGGTGCTGCTATTTTCGACCATCAGCTCGTTGAGGGCCAGCGGCGGCTCCATCTCCGGCCAGCCGGGGCAAAAATCAACCATCTCCCCTTCAAGAAAGGCGATGCGGTTGGTGATGTAGGTCTTCAGCTCCTGGGGGCCGTCGGAGAACTGAAAGCCGTTCGGCTGCCAGCGATGAGGGTCGGCCTCGGCGGCGGTGTGGATGTGCTCATAAGCCGCGTCGATGCGGGGGAACATCTCGGCCGGGCTGAACTGATCGGCCATGATCTCCTTCAAGCGGCGGCAATAGAATGAGCGGAACTCCTCGACGCCCATCATGCGGTAGATCAGGTGATTGTAAAGGGCCGCAGGATCGGCGCCGGTGTCGATGGGATTGTCCCAACTGATCTCCTCATCCAGCAAATGATCGTAGCCCCCGCCGCCCGGCCCGACGTTATGGCCGAGCGCGATGTCCACGTCCCAGGGCAGGATGATCCAACGCGCCTCGCCGTCCTCGTAAAGCGGCGCGTGGTAGAGATAATAATTCTTCTCCATCATCTCGGCGTTGCCGAGCAAGACGTTGACCGCGTACCAATCGATCCACTCGTTGACGTCCAGAACCTCGGCGATGGCCTGGGGGAACTCCTCTTCCGGCGTCTCGTTGATCAGCTCGATAAATTCGATCAGGTCATCGTAGCCGCTCCGGCGATTGGTCTTCTTGGGGTAATGCTCCTCATACCACCACTCGCTATCCTCCAGGGTCAGGTTGCCGTAGTAGGGCTTGTACAAGTTGCCGTGCATATCCAACCCCACGCGATGGAGGAAGCGCTCGTCGATCTGCTCGACCTGGGAGAAGAGCCCCCTGTACTCATCGTTGATGTTCAGGCGGGCGTAATCGGCGCGGGGCGCGGGCACGCCGACGCGGGAGAAGAGATCGTAGCCGATGTAACTGCGCAGCAGGGTCTGATCGGGATAGTCGGCGTTGAGGTTCAATTCCTCCTGCTCCTGGAAGAGATCGGAGCCGGGGAAAAATGCCTTCCAGCACTTCTTGGGCATCAGGCGGGAGACGTCGCCCCGATAGCGCAGCTCCACCTCCCAGTCGCGCCCGTAGACGAACTGGGCCGGGATTGTCTCATCCCGATACGGATCCTGCTCCAGAAAGGACAGGTCGCCGGGCTCGGCGTAGATTTCATAAAGCACCACGTCGGAATCCGGGGAGGCGGGCTGCGTTCTCAGGATCAGGGGCAGGTAAACCCGCACGTCCTCGCCGGGGGACGAAACCTCATCGGCGCCGATGTCGGGCCGTGCGCCGAGCGGGCGCGGGTCGCCGTCCACATCCTCCTCCAGCCCGACCTCCAGCCCGGCGTCCACGGCGGGCGAATCGGGCCGCAGGTGATAATCCCAGGAGGCCGGAGCGACGAAGCGGGGTGGCTCCGTGATGGCCCCCGTTCCCGTGATGGGATCGAGGCCGTTGCCCCAGAGCAGCGTGTGAGTGACGCTCGGCATGGCCCCCGCCGTCGCGCTGATACCGACGCTGTGGCTGACGACGATGTTGTTGACCATCACGACCTCGACGCCGCCCACCGTGAGGCTGATCCCGGTGCCGAGCCGCTCGGCATTGCCGCCGACGAGCGTGTTGTGGTGAAGAAAATTGCGGGCCGAGGCGCCGGTCTGGATCAAAACCCCGGTCGCGCCGGGCTCCCCGCTCCCCAGGGCGATGATGTTGTTGGTGACGGTGAAAGCGCCGGCGTCGTCCAGGTCTATGCCCGCGTCGCCCACCCCGTAGACCTGATTGGCTTCGATCAGCGTGTAATCCGCCTGCTCCGATTTGATGCCGTTGTCGGCGCTGTCGGTGACGACGTTGCCGCTGATGAGCAGCGTCGCGCCGCGCCCATCCACGCCGTCATCGCCGACGCTATAAATGATGTTGTCGCAGATCTCCACATCGGCGCAGGACTTGTGGCTGTAAATGCCATCCTCGCCGGTATTATGAACCTCGTTATCGATCAGGACGGGCGAGCAATCACGGGCGTAAATGCCGCGCTCGCCGGTTTCGTAGACACGGTTGCCTCGCGCCTGCGCGGTCTCGGCGTCCCTGATGTACAGGCCGTGCTTGCCGGTATCGTGGACCAGATTCCCCGTCAGCGTAATAGCCCGGCCAGCGGCGTCGATGCCATCGCGGGTGACGCTGTAGACCGTGTTCCCATGCAGCTCCACGCGGGAGCACTCATCCTCGGTGTGAATGCCATCGCCGCTGTCGCCGCTGACATTGTGGACGAGATTGGCGGAGATCACGGCGGCGCCCCCGTTGATGCTGATGCCCCCGTCGACCGCCCTGCTGATGACGTTGCCCTCAATCCAGAGCGTGCCGGTCGTGACCTCGATGGCTTGCTTGGCGGTCGAGTAGATGTGGTTGTGGGTCAAGGTGAAGGTGCCCGCGTAGAGATGGATCCCATCGCGGCCATTGCGCACGGTGAAACCCTGGATCAGCGCGGGGCCGCTCTCGACCGTGGCGGAGATGACGTGGGCGCCCGCCCCATCGATCACGCTGGGGTAACTGACGGGAGATTGGGTGGTGAAGGAGACGTTCCAGCCGCCGCGCAGCCGGACGCCCCGGGTGATGAACAGATTCTCGGTATAGGTGCCGGTAGCGACCAGAATCTCGTCACCGTCATCGGCCAGGTCGAGGGCCTGCTGCACAGAGCCGCAAGGCGTGGTGGCCGAAAGACAGTCGCCGGGCGCGTCCTCCCGCACGTAGTAAACTTTCGATTGGGCCTCGGCCAGAGAATCAGGGGGGACCAAAATCGAGACCAGGATGAGGGCCAGCCCGGCCCCCATAGCTGCCGCAGAGACAAGGCGCCATTTCTTCATCTCACATTTCCTCCGCATAGCTACTCAGCCACCTGCTCAGCGGGGGTTTGCAACCCCCGATTTGTCGTTAGAATCGGCGATTGGCCTGCAAAAAACATCAGAAGACCTCACCAAATCGCCGGGTTGCAAACCCGGCTAGAGCAAGCTGGGTGAGCAGTAACTTTTCCGCTAGAACGGCTCTTCATCGAAAAAAAGGTTGACGTGCTCGACGCCGCGCACCCGGCCCAGGTCGCGCACCAGCTTGCCCACCGATCCCTTACCGTTGAGATCAACGTAGAAGGAGAGCCCCAGCGTCTGCCCGCCGCCGTTCAAGCTCCCGTTTCCATGGCCCAGGGCCTGCAAGTTGACCAGCTCGTGCTGCCGGCAATGTCTTTTCAGGATCGGCAAGTAGAGCGGTTCATGCTCATTCTCGCCTTCATCCTCATCCTCATTCTCATGGGGCGCGGTGAAGGAGAACTGAAGCACAAAGTCGCCCTTCCGGGGGGAAGCGTAGTCGGTTCGGGAGAGCACGAGCAGCACAATCCCGGTGAAAGTCGCCCCGATGACGGCGGTCAGGTGCATGCCGACGCCCGCCGCCATCCCAATCGCCAGCGCGAAGAATATGAACACGATGTCGTGCATGTCCTTGATCGCGGTGCGGAAGCGGATGATGGACAGGGCGCCGACGAGCCCGAAGGCGCGGGCCAAGTTGTTCCCGATCACGGCGATGACGATGGTCGTGATCATAGAGAGCGCGACCAATGACCTGACAAACGAGGCGGAATAATTAGGCCCCTTGTGGGTCCAGCGATAGAGCAGCGAGATAAAAAATCCGCAGAGAAAAGCGACCACGACATCGACCAGAACCTGACCGGGGCCCAGAAGAAACAGGGCATTGAGTTCCTCCAGGGTGATCATCACAATCCCTCCTTGAAACTGACGCCCAACGCAGCGCGCCTCATGCCAACGCCGTTCCCCTGATGAGCGAAGGCGAGTCGGGCGGAAGGGGAGCGATTTCGCGGCATTCGGTGAGCGTCGGCACAGATCACATATTTCGAGATGGACATCTTCCTCAAGCCCAGCGCTCCGACGACGCGCCTCAGCCACGAGGGGAAACCGATGGAACCGCCGTAAAGCTTGACCTCCAAGACGGAATATCGGGGGAGAGAATAGACCACCCCCTCCTCGCTGAACAGTGAGTTCAGCTTGGGATGGGCCACGCTGCGGATATGCTTGTCAATCGTGAGGCGCAGGGAGTAGTTGCACTTGCTCTCGTAGGCCTCGCGCTCATAAATCACCAGCAAGGTCGGCCAGCGATGGGCGTTCCAGAGATGGAAGAAAAAACAACGCGCGTCCTCCAATGCGCGGGGGAAAGCGTCGCTTGTCTCAATGAAGCGCTCAAGATCGCCGGAGAGCAACAGTTCCGGGAGCTGCTCGTATGGGATTGGCGCCCGGCTCTTGGTGATGAACATATCATCCTTGCGCTTGACCTCAAGAAAAACGATTTCCCCCTCATCGCGTTCGTTGTATCCCCGCACGCGCACCTTTTTCCGCTCCTTCAGGCCGGCGGTTTTGTCGTAGTAAGATTTCAGGCTCAGTGTATCGAAGTATATGCTGCGCACGGTGTATCCATCCGGCCTCGCCCGCATGTACTGATCCGGCTCGACAAAGGGAGCTACCAGGGCGCGGAGTCTGGGAAGAAGGCTATTCGCAACCAGGTACTTGTATTCCAAACGCATTCTACCAATAAGTATAGTTCAATTTTCGCTCTTGCAGTATTAACCTTTAGTTACAGTTCTGTTGCAGGATTGGGCGAAGCCTTGGTACAGGGGACATAGTCTACCTGCGCCGCTCTCGCTGGATTGCGTGCAACCTGCGATTGCCTGCCAGCAAGTTTAGCTCTGGATCTGGCGATCCAGAGCGAGCAGGGTGGTAAATTATGTGGTGCTCGGCTCGGATTGCCAAATCCGAGCCACATATTTACAGGAGTTTTCCAGTAAGCTTCCATCAGAATTCGGAAGTCTCAAGAGGCCCATTGCACAGCGGATATTGGCGCTGTAGCGAACTAAGCTTCCCTTCGAGATTATGGCCGCCAGCCTGCGCAAGGAGCACAACATCTGGGGCTCCTATCGGAAGGATCGCGCCGATTGGGCCGCGGCCGGGTTGGATCAGCTCCCGGAGAAGGCCGAGATATGCTACTTCCCCGGTTGCACCGCCTCCTACGTGGAGCAGGACATCGCCCAGGCGACCGCCTGTTTGATGCACAAATCCGGCGTGGAGTTCACATATCTGGGCGAGGACGAGGCTTGCTGTGGCATCCCGATGCTGATGGCCGGCCTTTGGGATACGTGGGAGGAGATCATGCGCCACAACATCGACGCCATGAAGAAGCGTGGCGTCAAGACGGTGGTCACCTCCTGCCC
>CAZANJ010000136.1:4465-7561 GCA_964486415.1 uncultured Anaerolineales bacterium | reverse complement strand
AAACCTTAACCTTAAAAGAAGGAGTAACTTATGGCAGTGAATGAAAAGACAATGCCCCAAGCAGCATCTAAGCCTTCACGGCTGCAGAGTTTGTGGGAGGGCGTTTCAATTATCTTTGAATCCAAGGTGGCCATAGCTGGTCTGGTAATTGTGTTCTTCTGGATCTTTGTAGCTATCTTCGCCCCACTTTTGACCCCCTATGGTCCGACCGAGCAGGATTACACGGCGCAGAATCAGGGCCCCTCTAGGGCACATCCTCTGGGCACCGATAGCCTGGGAAGAGACATCTGGACACGCCTAATCTATGGAGCACGGGTCGTTCTGGTGATGCTGCCGATCAGCGAGAACTTCTGGCTGCCGATGGGCACCGCTATCTGGGGCGTCCTGTTGGGGCTGATCGTCGGCTCGACGCTGGGCCTGATGGGCGGTTATCTGGGCGGCTGGGTCGACGAGGTGGTGATGCGTCTGCTGGACGCGATGATGGCTTTCCCCGTCATCCTGCTCTATATGATCATCATCGCCGCCGTGGGCGCCTCGGCCAGCAACGTCGTGCTGGCCATCGCCATCGTCGGTATCCCCGGCATCGCCCGTCTGGTGCGCAGCTTGGCGCTCGACATCCGCACCCGCGATTACATCCGCGCCGCAGAGACCCGGGGCGAGAGCGTTTGGTACATCATGTTCGTGGAAATTCTGCCCAACGCCCGCGGCCCGATCATCATCGACGCTATGCTGCGCGTCGGGTACGCCATCTTCGCGATGGGTACGCTGGGTTTCCTGGGGCTGGGGCTGCCGCCGCCATCACCAGACTGGGGCAGCATGGTCGCCAAGGGTCGGCAATTCATCCTTTCCGGCAGTCCCTGGGCCGCCTTGTGGCCATCGGTAGCCATCGCCTCGCTGGTGGTGGGCCTTAACCTGTTCGCCGATGGACTGCGCGAAGAGTCTCTAAGGTATCAGTGAGGGAGCGAACTATGGCTACAGAATATCAAACGAAAGCTCCAATCTTGAAGGTTGAAAACGCGGCCATCTCCTACGAAACGCGCTACGGCGACGTGGAGGCGGTCCGTGATGTATCCTTCAACGTCCACCGCGCCAAGACCTTCGGCGTCGTGGGTGAATCGGGCTGTGGCAAATCCACCGTGGCCTTCGGCATCGTGGACTTCCTCGGCCCCAACGGCAAAATCGTCGACGGTAGCATCAGGTTCCAGGGACGCGAGCTGGTCGGACGGACGCAGGAAGAACTGCGCACTCTGCGCGGCGACCAGATTTCGATGGTCTACCAGGACCCGATGCAGGCCCTGAACCCCTCGGTCAACATCGGCGATCAGTTAGCCGAGGTGCTGACCGTCCATCGGGGCATCTCCAAGGACGAGGCGTGGGAGAAGTCCATCGACATGCTGGAGCGCGTCTATATGCCCGACGCGGCCAACGTGATGGGCCGTTACCCGCACCAGATCTCCGGCGGTCAGCAGCAGCGCGTGGTGATCGCTATGGCGCTGCTCAACAACCCCGCCCTGCTCATCATGGACGAGCCGACCACCGCGCTGGATGTGACGGTCGAGGCCGTGGTCCTGGACCTGATCGAGGACCTGAAGCGGGACTTCGATACCGCCATCGTCTACATCACGCACGACCTGGGCGTCGTGGCCCGGGTCTGCAACGAAGTGGGCGTGATGTACGCCGGCGAGATGGTCGAGGTGGGCTCGGTTGAGAATATCTATGAGAACCCCTTGCATCCCTACACCCAGGGGCTAATGCGCTGCGTGCCCAAGCTGGGCGCCACCAAGGAGGGCAGCATCCTCTATCCCATCCGCGGGCGGGTTCCGGCCCCCAGGGATCGACCCAAGGGCGCCTGCATCTTCGCCCCGCGCTGCGACTACGCCACCGATCGTTGTTACAATGAGAAGCCGCGCTTGCGGGAGGTAGAACCGGGCCATCGCACCCGCTGCTTCTACTCCGAGGAGATCGACTCCAGCGCGTGGAAGCCACCGGAGGGCCTGGTGCCGGATCTGGAACCCGATGCTGGGGGAGACGGCCAGGAGCCGATCATCACCGTGAAGGGCCTCAAGACCTATTACGAACAGGAGTCCAAATCGCTGCTCAGTCTGGTCGGCGCAGGGGAGAAACTTTACGTCAAGGCGGTGGACGATGTGAGCTTGACTGTGCCGCCCGGCAAGACGCTGGGCGTGGTGGGCGAATCGGGCTGCGGCAAGTCCACTTTGGCCAAGACCATCGTCGGCCTGGAGACGCCCAGAGGCGGCGAAGCGGAGTTCCTGGGCTTCGACCTGTCGGTGCCGGTCTCCGAGCGCGACGTCAAGCTGATCCAGGAATTGCAGATGGTCTTCCAGAATCCAGATTCGACGATGAACCCCTCTTACAGCGTTGGGCAGCAGATCGGGCGTCCGTTGCGCCGATTCGGAGCAGTGCCCCGCGATCAGGTGCGCGAGGAGGTCATTCGTCTGCTCAATGCCGTGCGCCTGGATGGGAGCTACTACGACCGTCTGCCGCGCCAGTTGAGCGGCGGCGAGAAGCAGCGCGTGGGCATCGCCCGCGCCTTCGCCAGCCGCCCCGATCTGGTGCTATGCGACGAGCCGGTCTCGGCGCTCGATGTCTCGGTGCAGGCGGCGGTGCTCAACCTGCTGCTGGAGATTCAGCGCGAGTATGGCACGACGATGATGTTCATCGCGCACGACCTGAGCGTGGTGCGCTTCTTCTCCGATTACGTGGCCGTCATGTACCTGGGCCACGTCGTGGAGATTGGCCCGGCCGAGAATATCTACGCGCCGCCCTACCAGCCTTACACCGAAGCGCTGCTTTCGGCAGTGCCCATCCCCGACCCCAGGGCGGAGCAGAAGCACATCCGATTAAGTGGCACGGTGCCCAGCGCATTGGACCCGCCCAGTGGATGTCCTTTCCACACCCGCTGCCCGCGGCGTGACATGCTGCCCGATGGCGGTAAAATCTGCGAGGAAAAGGTCCCGCCTTGGCAATACAACAGCGATGAGCATCGCATCTTCTGCCACATCCCGCTGGAGGAGCTGCGTAAGATAGACCCGGTTGTCACGACGGATTAAGGGTTAAGGATTAAGGATTAAGGAT
>CAZANJ010000136.1:0-4365 GCA_964486415.1 uncultured Anaerolineales bacterium | reverse complement strand
CACAAAAACACTGAGAACAAAACCTCAACCTTAACCTTAACCTCAACCTTAACCTCAACCTTAACCTCAACCTCAAGTTTAGGAGGCAACGAACAAATGTTTGTCAGAGACTATATGACCCGACACCCTGTAATGGTCGATCCGCAGATGTCCATCGTCGAAGCTCAAGGCATCATGGCCGAAACTCACGTGCGGCATCTGCCGGTCGTGGGAAAGGGAAAACAACTGATCGGGTTGGTCACCCGAGAGAGAATGCGCATTCCGCCGACCGAACTGGCCAGCTTGAACGTCTGGGAGATCACGCGCTTCCTGTCCGACATGACCGTCGAGGATGTAATGGTGAGGCAGGAAAACGTGATCACTACCGGGCCAAACGTGACGCTCGAAGAGGCCGCCCAGACCATGATCGGTAACAAGATCGGCTGCCTGCCGGTGCTGGAAGATGATGTTGTGATAGGCATCATCACCGAGATCGACATGATGGCCCAACTGACCGACCTGCTGGGCGGGAATGTCCCCGGCGTGCGCCTCACCATCCGCATGCCGAATCGCAAGGGCGAGCTCGCCAAGGTCACCAGCGCCATCTCCGATCAGGGCTGGGGCATCTACGCCAGCGGCGGCGTTCCCACCCCCAAAGACCCCGACCATTGGGACTGCGTCATCAAGGTTCGAGACGTGCCCAAGGAAGAACTGCTGGCCGTGGTGGAAAAAATCGAAGGCCAAGAGATCATCGACGTGCGCGAGCAACACTAAACGCACAGGACTGATGGAATGAAGAAGCTTGTGGCCAGGCCCTAGCGCTGGCCACATCAGGGGACAAAGAAGATTTCCCTTCTTTGTCCCCTTTCGTGTGCATTTGAAGTGCTGAAAAGGCAAGTGGTATGATGACTGAGATAACGCGCGTCTTGGCCGTGCCCGCCGTGGGCGCTTATTACTACGAAGACCTGGCCGCCCTTCAGACCCGACCGATCCCCCTGGAGGAACGCTACACCGCCGAAGCGGTGACGCCCGGCTTCTCCCACGTGCGCGAGGTGGCCGAGGCTGTCTCGGTGGGGCTGGCGCTGGATGATGGAAGGATCGCCTGGGGCGACTGCGTCGCTGTGGCCTATAGCGGCAAGGCCGGCCGCGATCCCATCTTCCGCACAAACAAGGGCCTGGAATCGATCTGGCGCACGGTGGCGCCCGTGCTGGTGGATCGGGAAGTTACCGGCTTCCGCGAACTCGCCTCGGAGATAGCTGGCTTGACCGAGACCATCAGAGTCAGAAAGCGGATGGAGCCGCCAAGCGCCGAACCCGGTGTGCAGGAGCTATCCCGCCGCGACCTGCTGACCAAGCCCCTCCAGGCGCTGCGAGGCAGCGCAGACCCTAAAGGCTTTCAGAGACCTTCAGGGTCTACGGCGACAGTTACCGAGGAGCGCCGATTGCACACTGCCGTCCGTTACGGCGTCAGCCAGGCGCTGCTGAAAGCGGTGGCGATGGTGCGCGGCGTGACGATGGCCGAGGTCATAATGGAGGAGTGGAATCTCCCGGAGCCCGCTGGGCCGATCCCCATCCACGCCCAGTCCGGGGGCGAGCGCCGCAAGAACGCCGACAAGATGATCGCGCGGCGGGTGGCCTCAATGCCCCACGCTCTGGTGGACGACATCCCCAACCAACTTGGCGCGGACGGCTTGGAGCTGATCCGCTACG
Source organism: uncultured Anaerolineales bacterium (assembly GCA_964486415.1). Taxonomy (GTDB): domain Bacteria; phylum Chloroflexota; class Anaerolineae; order B4-G1; family B4-G1; genus CAZANJ01. The sequence goes on along the minus strand of CAZANJ010000136.1, from coordinate 2,676 downwards.
TGCGCTGGCTCAAGGAGCGCATCGCCGAACTCGGCGGGGCCGAGTACCGCCCCACCATCCACCTGGACGTGCACGGCGCGCTGGGGCAAATCTCCGAGCCGGGCTCAAAAGGCTTCCTGGGCCGCGTCCTGGCTCACCTGCGCACCCTGGAGGAGGCGGCGAAGCCCTACCCGCTGCGGGTGGAGAGCGCCGTGATTATGGAGAGCCGCGAGGCCCAGATTGAGGCGCTGAAAACGCTGCGCGAATACGTCCAGTTCCACGGTATGAGCGTGCAGCTCGTCGCCGACGAATGGGCCAACACCCTGGAGGACATCCGGGCCTTTGTCGAGGCACAGGCCGCCGATATGATCCAGGTCAAAATGCCCGACCTGGGCAGCGTGCATAATGCCATCGACGCCGTGCTGGCCTGCAAGGCCGGTGAGTTTAAAACCGGCGCCTTCCTGGGCGGCAGTTGTTGCGAGACCGATCTCTCGGCCAGGGTAGCGGTCCACGTCGCGCTGGCGACTCAACCGGACATCATTATGGCTAAGCCGGGCATGGGAGTCGACGAAGGCGTTACCATTGTACAGAATGAAATGATGCGCACGCTGGCCTGGATTCGGGCGCGTGGAACATAAAACGTGAAACGTGAAACGTAAAACGTAAACATCTACTCAGCCGCTCAAGCCGGATGTGTCATCCAGCGCCTAAAACGGCTTGCTTCATTCAAAAGTCGGGAGTTGCTAATCCCCTCCGAGCAGGTGCCTGAGTAGTAGTTACAAGCGTAGGCTCTTTGGGATTTCGCGTGGTGCTCGGCTCGGATTGCCAAATCCGAGCCACATTTAGGGACAAAGTGACGCTGTGCCACAAAATGCGGGGATTTGGCAATCCCCTTAGAGCGAAACCCCGCGAAATCTAGAGACCCCAAACGTAAAAAGTAAGGAGTTATGATGGATACCAATTATTCCGCTCATCAGACGCCGCAGTTTCGCGTCTTGTCCGATCGTCAGATCGAGAAGGTTTACCACGCCACTTTGGAGTGCCTGGAGCGCACGGGCGTGCAGGTGCGCAACGCGGAGGCGCGAGATTTGCTCGCCGCGGCCGGCGCGGACGTCGATGGTCAGCGCGTGTACATCCCGCCGCACATCATTCAAGACGGCGTCGCGGCCAACCCGCGCACCTTCACCATCTGGGGGCGCCCCTTCGGCAGGACTTCGGCGAGCTCAGTCGAACCGCTCAGGACGCAGGATGAGGAGCGCCGCATGCAGATCGCGCCCGATCGGGTCTACTTCGGCCCCGGCCCAACCTGCACCTATTTTGTGGACCCGGAGACCGGCGAGCACCGCAAATCCCGGCGCGGTGACCCTGGACTGACCGCGTTGGTCTCCGACGCGCTCGACAACATCGATTATGTGATGGGCCTGGCCCTGATCGACGACGTGACGCCGGAGTTGTCCCCCGTCTACGAGTTCGCCGAGATGATCGCCAACACCGCCAAGCCCGTGCTCCCTTGGGCCTACTCAGCCGAGAATGTGGCCGACATCTACCAGATCGCCCTGGCCGTCGCCGGGAGTGAGGAGGCGCTACGCCGTCGGCCTTTCCTGGCGCTATTCGCCACTTTCCAGGCCCCGCTTCAGCACACCGATGAGGACTTGGCGAACTCGCTCTGGGCTGTCGAGCATGGCTTACCCCTCGTCTATCTGGGCGGCGGCTCGGCCGGCAGCACCTCGCCGATCACGGGCGCGGGGACATTGGTCATCTCCCTGGCCGGCATGCTGAGCGGGCTGGCCATCATGCAACTGAAGAAGCGCGGCGCTCCGGTCTGCGTCGGGAGCGCGCCCCAGCCGACCGATCTGCGCACGGCGCGGCCATCCTACGGCGGCCCGGAGATGAGCCTTTACAGCGCGGCCTTATCCGACATCTGCCGCTATCTTGAGCTGCCCTTCATGGGCACCGCTGGGGCCTCCGAGTCGAAAGTGGTCGATCCCCAGGCCGCCATCGAGAGCGCCTTGCAGGTGCTGCTCTCCGGCCTGAGCGGCGCGGCGCTGGTGCATGACGTGGGCTTCCTCGACTGCGCCGACATCGGCTCGCTGGAGATGCTGGTGATGAATGACGAGCTCATCGCCATGGCGCGGCGCGTGATGTGCGGCCTTGAGATCAGCGACGACACGCTGATGCTCGACCTGATCGATGAGGTCGGCCCGGGGGGTCACTTCCTCGCCGAGCGGGAGACGGCCCGGCGCTGCCGTCAGGAAATCTGGGTCCCCAAGCTGATGGATCGCGATCCGTGGGAGAGCTGGGAGGCGGCCGGCGCGGAGACTATGAACGACCGTATCGCGGCCCGCCTGAATACCATCCTCGCCACCCACCAACCGCCGCCTCTCCCCGACGGCGTGGCAGAGGAGATTGAGGCGATCCTTCAAGCGGCCGAGGCCCGGTATCACTAGTTCATCGCGGTGTAAATCCTTCGCCAGTTTACGCTCGCCAGGGATCGCCAGATCCCGGCTCTGCGCGAATAAAATCCTCCCAAAACGGTGGTTCGGACGGGGATCTGGCGATCCCCTTCGAGCACAAAAACTGATGGGAGATTTACGCTAATCTGTACTAGCGAGGAACCGGGTTTATGCCGCTGCGCTTAATGAAAAGGGGTTTTCGAAGCGATTCAAAAATCGGCGGGTATGGAAACCCGCCCTACAT
>CAZANJ010000135.1:0-7585 GCA_964486415.1 uncultured Anaerolineales bacterium | reverse complement strand
GCCTCTGGTGGCCTCTGGAGGGCCTTTGAACTGCTACGATTTCCCTGAACAAAACATAGTTGTGCAAACACCACCATCGGGATATAATCCATTGAACCATCACAGAGGGCAAAGAAAGAGTTGCCCCAGGATGATTGCGTATCCAAGAGAGCGCTGACCAAGGGCGGGAGGCGCATAGCGGCGGTCGCTAGCGCCGTTAGGATCAGTTTCTTACGGATAAGGAAAGGATAGGTTAATGAAAAAAATCATTGTCCCTTTACTAGTCGGAGTGACTTTACTGGTTAGCACACTTGCTTGTGAATCATCTACTAGCCCAGCTACTACCGATCCCAACAACCCTAACAACAACCCCAACCCCGAACCCACCATCGAATCGACGACCAGCCCCGCGATACAACAAGCCATTCAAGAGCTGGGGAGCGAAGATAGCGCTGTACACGATGCCGCCATCAAAAAACTGGTGGAGATGGGACGAGACGCCGTACCAATTCTCGCCCAATCTCTGGGAAGCACAAATGTGAACGTGCGTTGGGGCGCCGCCGTTACGCTGGGAGAAATCGGCACAGATGCAGTTGAAGCCATCCCCGCGCTCATTCGGGCCCTGGAAGATGAGGACAAATGGGTCCGGCTGGCGGCAGCCGATACTTTAGGCGCAATCGGCCCGCCCGCTGCGGTCTCTGTACCGGCACTCATCCGCACCCTGAAAGACCCAAGCCCGGAAGTGCGGGGATATGCGGCCTTGGCGCTAGGCTCGATCGGGCCACAGGCGAAGTCCTCCGTCCCGGCCCTCATTGAGGCTTTGAAGAACCCAAGCGGCGAGGTGCGCGGATACGCTGCTGTGGCGCTGGGCTCGCTCGGCCCCCACGCCGCCGATGCGGTCCCGGCCCTCATAGAAGCACTGGGAGACGGAAGCGCATCGGTGCGCAGCGCCGCCGCCGGTGCTCTGGGGGGGATTGGACAGAGCGCTGCTCCGGCAGTGCCAGCCCTCACGCAGGCGCTGTCAGATGAGGACAAATTTGTGCGTCGAGCCGCCGCTGCCTCCCTGGGATTCATTGGGCCATCCTCGGCCAGCGCAGTCCCAGCGCTCATCCAAACCCTGAATGACGAGGACTGGGAGATGCGCGAGGCGTCCGCTCTGGCGCTGAACATGATAGGGCCAGATGCGATGCAGGCCGTACCCGCACTCATCCAAAGGCTGGGCGATGGACACGCCAACGTGCAAGCTTCCGCCGTCTGGGCGCTGGAATCTATCACCGGGCAGAGTTTCGGCACAGATGCCCAAGGCTGGCAAACGTGGTGGGAAGCACAGCAATAGAAGTCATCGGCCCCTTGGCACTGCAAGATAAGCGTGTTATCATATTCTTTCTCTGTGTTTTTATTTTCCGATTTCGCTACCCAATGTAGAGCAGGTTTCCATACCTGCCGCAATTGTGTAGGGTAGCAAGTTTTCCGATAGGAGTTTAGACTTTTGAAAGGTAAAACGAAGTTTATCGCCGCCGGTCTACTCATCGTAGTTGCGGTGGCCTATCTGATCGTGACCAGCACCGGCAGCACAGCGCGTTACTTCATCACCATCGAGGAACTGCGAGCGATGGATGACGAAGCCAGGGAACGTGACATCACGATCTCCGGCGCAGTGCTGGGAGATACTATCGCTTATGATGCCTCCCAGCCGCGCGTGACCTTTACCATCGTGCAGGTGCCGGGTGATCCAAAAGAAGTGGAGCGGGCCGGCGGGCTATCCAAGGTACTCCACGACGCGGTAAACGATCCCGACGCGCCACGGCTGGAGGTGGTCTACGACGATATAAAACCGGATCTGTTGCAGCACGAAACTCAGGCCATCATCCGCGGTCGATTGGGAGAGGATGGCCGCTTCTACGCCGACGAGGTGCTGCTCAAATGCCCCACCCGCTACGAGGAAGGCGTGCCAGGCCAGTCAGAGGGATAGCAAGGGCTCGACAAAAGATCAGTCAAAGGAGATTCAGGATATGAGAGTTGAACTAAAAGAACCCAGATTGATCGAACGGGTTGAATGTTTGGCCGTTGAACAGACACAGTCGGTCGAAGAAGTGCTGGAAACAGCCGTTCAGACATATCTTGACAAACTGGAGAGAAAGGCCATCCACGCCGAGACTGAGGCATTTTGGAATATGCATGATGAGTTGGTAAAGAAGTATAAAGGTCAACACGTTGCCCTCCATCAAGGCCGAGTTGTTGACCACGATGAGGATGCTTCACGCTTGGATAAACGGGTCCGCGAGCAATTCGGCTGGTTACCCGTGCTAATTGCGCCAGTCCGAGCAGGCCCCCGTCGAGATCTGCGCTGGATCGGTGGTCAAGTCGAGATGGCCCGATGAACAAGTACCCCTACGATGCCACTTATAATCCACCGATTCCCGCAGGCGATATCATGCTGACCGCTCCTTCAACCAATCGTTTTGTAAACCTGACCGCCGTGTTGGATACTGGTGCTGATGACACCATCGTCCTTGTTCGTCATCTTCAAGAAATCGGAGCTCGGCGAGCTTATGAAGCGACATTACGCAGCCAGTGGGGCGAGCCGCGCACGCTCTTTCTGTATCTGGTCGACATCCAAATAGATGAGTTGAAGCTACCTGGCGTCTATATAGTAGGCGATGAATTGAGCAATGAAGTCGTCCTGGGTCGCAATGTGCTCAATCGGCTGCGCATACTACTAGATGGGCGAACTACATCGACACAATTTTTATTCAGCGAGGATTTCTGATGCTAGCAGAACTTGGTACCATCTTGACCGGACTGGCATTGGCCGCGGCAGCTTACGCGGCCTTCGCCACTTATTGGTCGATCCACAAGAAAGCGCGCTTCGAGATAGTCCCCAGCAAAATGTGGGCTGAAAGTGGACACAACGGAATCTACGCCGCAGCCGCGCTTCTTGGTCTGGCAGTGCTGGCCTTGTTGACCGCCTTTCTGGATAATCAATTCCAGATCGAATACGTGGCTCAAAACTCCAGCCGCAGCCTGCCCTTTTACCTGAAAGCCTCGGCAATCTGGGGCGGCCAGGACGGTTCGCTGTTGTTATGGTCATTTCTACAGGCGCTCTTCGCCGCCGCGTTGACCCGGCGCCCATCGGAACGAACACAGCCCTTGATCCCCTGGGCCTTGGTCTTCCTCAACATAATCTCGGCCTTCTTCATAGCCGTGACGCTCTTCCTCTCCAACCCCTTCGTGCTGACGCCGACCGTGCCCGCCGATGGGCTGGGCCTCAATCCATTGCTGCGCCACCCCGGTATGATCTTCCACCCACCGGCGATGTATCTGGGCTATGTGGGATTGGCCGTACCCTTTGCGCTGGCGATGGCGGCCCTGGTCGTCCGCCGCGTCGACGATTGGCCCGTCGCAGCCCGTAGCTGGACGCTGGCGGCCTGGCTCTTCCTGGGCCTGGGGCTTCTTCTGGGCATGCGCTGGGCCTACGACGTGCTGGGCTGGGGCGGCTACTGGGGCTGGGACCCGGTGGAGAACGCCGGGCTGATGCCATGGCTCACCGCGACCGCTCTCCTCCACGGGCTGGTGATGCAGGAACGCGGGCACGGCTTCCGCTGGTGGAACGCGCTATTGGTGACCTTCTCCTTCATTCTGGTGCTTTTCGGCACTTTCACCACCCGCAGCGGCTTGATCCAATCGGTACACGCCTTCGCCCGCTCTCCCTTGGGCTTCTACTTCCTGGGCGCGATCATCGTGGCGCTGGTCGGCTCACTGGCGCTGCTCTTCAGCCGCCACCAGCTTCTGAAAAATGAGCATCCCTCAGAGGACATCCTCTCACAGGAAGGGATGTTCACCCTGACAGTGATCCTGTTCCTCACTCTCACAGCCTCGGTGCTGGTGGGAAGCGTGCTGCCGACCATCACCGATGCGCTACCCGGGCAGGCGTTCGAGGCCGGCCCCGAATGGTTCGACCGAGTGACCGGCCCGCAGTTCGCCGCGCTGGTGCTGGTGATGGGAGTCTGCCCCCTGCTAGGCCGCATGATCGGCCCACAGTTCAAGTCGAAGATCATCCCGGCGCTGATCGGCGGCGCGCTTATGACAATTCTGATGGCGCTGGTAGGCCTCACGCGCCCCTTTTCCCTCCTCGGATTTGCCCTTGTCGGAATGGCCGGCGGCACCGCTGCGGCGGAGATATGGCGCGGGGCCGCTGCCCGATCGCGCAAGGGCGAGAGCATTGGGCTGGCAGTCTGGCGCCTCTTCGGCCGGAATCGCCGTCGCTACGGTGGCTATCTGGTCCATCTCGGCGTGATTCTCATGGCAATCGGCGTCATCGGCACCCGCTTCTATCCCTTCGAGACGGAAATTACGCTCAAGCCGGGGCAGGAGGCCCAGATAGACGATTACGTTCTAGTCTATGAGGATTTGCAGCAGTCAATGGAAAGTGACCACTCCTCCACAGCGGCTTTAATTCACGTCTATCGGCGAGGTGATTACCTACGACTGCTGACCCCGCAACTGAACAACTACGTCAACTTCCACCAGACAGAGGCCGTGCCAGCGGTGCGACCGGGACTGCGCGAGGACCTCTATCTCGTCCTGGCCGGCTGGTCAGAGGGCGGCTCACAGGTGACCATCAAGGTCATCATCAACACGCTGGCCTCATTCCTCTGGCTGGGCGGGGTGGTTTTCCTGATCGGGGGCGCGGTGGCGCTTTGGCCCTCAGCACAGACTAAGCGCATGCCACAGCCGAAAGCGCGACAGCGGCGGGCGTGGAACACATTCGGCCTAGCGGTCGGAGTATTATTGTTGAGCGTGGCCGTGTGGGCCATGTGGGGGGCCGGACAGGGTACCGCGACCAGACAAGAGAGCGGAAAAGCAGCCTTACAAGAAAGCAACGAGACGCCAGCTCGCCCTCGCGTGGGAGAGGTAGCGCCGGATTTCACCGTCGATCTGATGGACGGCTCGTCGATGAGCCTTTCGGATTTGCGAGGCCACACCGTGGTGGTCAATTTCTGGGCCACCTGGTGCTCACCCTGCGAGGAGGAGTTACCGGCCTTCCAGACGGTCTGGGAGGATTACCAGGAACAGAATGTGGCCTTCATCGGCCTGGCCCTCCAAGAAGATCAGACCGAGGTGCAGGATATGGCCTCCGAGTTCAACCTGACCTATCCCCTGGCGCTGGACCCATCAGGGGAAGTCGCCGTTCTAGCCTATGGCATCACCGGTGTGCCCGAGACATTCATCGTGGATGCAGAGGGTCAAGTCGCCCACGTCCACATCGGCCCCATGAGCGGCGATGAGCTGCGACACGAGCTGGATAGCCTGCTGGAGTGAGGAAATAATGGGAACAGGAACAATTTTGATAGGCGCAGCCCTGGCCGCAGTCGTGGCGGCCTATTTGGCGCACCCGTTTCGCAAAACGGGCGAGAGTATAGATACCGACCGCTCCATTGAAATGTGGGTGGAACAAGTACAAGTGCGCGAAGAGCCAATGAGCACAAAGCCCACCCCTCCGTCAACAGAAACGGCAGAGGAAATCAACTTCTGCCCCCAATGCGGACGCAAAGTCGGCCCCGACGACCGCTTCTGCGCCGGCTGCGGAAAACAACTCCGGTAAGGGCCTATGTTCCAGAAATCAAACACAAGCTTTACGTTTCACGTTTTACGTTTCACGTTTCACGCCATCACCGCGCTCCTGCTGATCGCCTGGTCGTCCGCGCCGCAGTCAAGCGCCATGACCGTCATTGGACAGGTCACCAACGGTACCGCCGAAAGCGCTACGCCGCCCGATCTCCCGGTCACGCTCCACATCTTCACCGACATGGAGGAAACCGAGGTCCACACCACGACACTCTCCACCGAGGGGACATTTGCTTTCGAAGGCCTGGCGCTTGAGGGCGGAGAGACACTCGTGGCGCGCACAGTCTACCAGGACGTGGCCTACACCTCCGATTTTGCCACACTGGAAGCCGGGCAGCAGGAGGTCTCGCTCCCCATCACCATCTACGAGACGACCGAGGAGCCCGACGCGATAGCAATAGCTCAACTGCACATCTTCGTAAACGGGATGGAGGAGTGGGTTCAGATTGGTGTGTACAGCCTGGTCAATAACAGTGGAGATCGCGCCTACGTCGGTCAAGTGGACCCGGCCCTGGACGAGCGCACAACGCTGTCTTTCACCTTGCCGGAGAAGACCGAGAGCCTTCGCTTTGACGGCGCCGGTCTGGGCCAGCGCTTCTTGGAGCAAGAGCAGGGCTTCGCCGACACGCGCCCCATCTTACCAGGTGACACAACTCTTGAGGTCTCTTACAGCTATGAGCTGCCCTACGAACCCAATATGCAGGTGGAGCAAAATTTCGGCGTGCCGATCCAATCCATCGTGATGGTAGTTCCCGGAGGCAGTCTCGTGCTGGAAGGAGATGGGATCACGCCCCAGGGCACAATTGACACCCAAATGGGAGCGTCGCTTTCATATGCCGCCGGGCCACTGGCGGCCGATGAACCGCTGGCCTTCAGCGTGGCCCTTGCGCCAGAGGGAATGCTGGAGAGCGAGGGATCGGGAGGACAAGGAAGCATGCCGCCGACAGCGCCTAGTAGCGGCAGTGGAATTATGATGGGCATCGTCGCGCTGGCAGCCGCCGCCGTGTTGATCTACCTGATGTGGCAAACTCCGAATCCTGGGACAATGCCGGCGCAGGTACGCTCTCAGGTTGAAGCCATCGCTACGCTGGACACCGACTTCGAGGCCGGGCGCATCGACGAGAAAGCTTATCACCAGAAGCGGGAAGCGCTCAAGCAGCAGGTGCGGGAAAAGATGGAGAGTGGGAGCTAGCGCCGCTTTGATCGAGATACGCAACTTGACCAAATCTTTCGGGCCGCGCGCCGCACTGAAGGGCATCGATCTCTCCATGGAGAGCGGCGATTTCGTGGCGCTGATGGGGCCGAACGGAGCGGGCAAGACGACCCTCCTGCGAATCATAGCCACCCTGACCCGTCCGACCTCCGGCACGATGCGCATCGCCGGGCTGGACCCCACACGAGAGGGGGAAGCCGTTCGCCGCCGCATCGGTTTCCTCTCCCACCGCACGCTCCTCTACAACGACCTGACCGCCGAGCAGAATCTGCGCTTTTACGCCCGGATGTATGAACTGGACGCAGCGGAAGAGCGCATCGACGAGCTAATAGAGCGCGTCGATCTGACGCTGCGACGCCGCGACTTAGTGCGCACCTTCTCGCGCGGTATGAAGCAGCGGCTGGCGGTAGCGCGGGCCGTGCTCCATCGCCCCGATGTGCTGCTCCTGGACGAGCCATACACCGGCCTCGACCCAGGAGCAGCCGAAGTGCTGACCGATCTACTGTTGAGCCTCGCCGGAGAGGGATGCGCCATTCTGCTGACCACACACAACTTTGAGCGCGGTCTGGCAATAGCGCAAAGGGTGCTGATGTTGAAACTCGGTCGCATCGTCTACGACGAACAAAGGGAAGCAATCGAGCCGACCGCCTTTCTGGAGACTTACCACACCCTCACTGCGTAGGGGCAACTCGCGTCTCGCACTCCATCTTGGGATTTCACTACCCTACACCAGTTTTTAGAGTCCCGAATTATGTCGAAAAATTA
>CAZANJ010000134.1:0-7626 GCA_964486415.1 uncultured Anaerolineales bacterium | reverse complement strand
GGAGGTGGTATGATTGAGGAGACGACGCAGGTCTACGAGGCGACGCTGGAGGCCATCCGCCGGGGCGAGCCGGCGGCGCTGGTCACGGTGATCGAGGCGCGTGGCTCGACGCCGCGCGGTGTCGGGTCCAAGATGCTGGTACAAGCTGATGGGCGGACCGTGGGCACCGTCGGCGGCGGCGATGTGGAGGCCTGCGCTGTCGAGGAGGCCCAGGCCGCGCTGGCCGAGGGACGTCCGCGCCAGGCCCGTTGCCGCGCCCGGGACGAGGGCGGCGAGGTGCGGCTCTTCATCGAGGTGCTGATGCCGCAGCCCACGCTCCTGATCCTCGGCGGCGGGCACATCGGGCAGGCGGCGGCCAAGCTGGGCGACTTCCTCGGCTACCGTGTCGCCGTGGTGGACGAGCGGGAGGGGCTGGTCACGCCGGAGCGGTTCCCCGCGGCCGACCAGCGGCTGATGGGCGACTACGCCCAGCAGGTGAGCGAATTCCCGCTGAGCGAGCGGACCTACGTGGTGATCGTCACGCCCCATCGGAACGAGGACGAGGAGATCCTGGCGGCCCTGGTCGACCGGCCCGTGGCCTACGTGGGCATGATCGGCAGCTCGCGCCGCACGGCCCACACCTTCGAGCAGGCGCGGGCGCTGGGCGTGCCAGAGGCATTGCTGGAGCGGATTCACACGCCGGTCGGGCTGGATATCGGCGCCGAAACCCCGCGCGAGATCGCCGTCAGCATCATCAGCGAGATCGTGGCCGTGCGGCGCGGGCATAAGGAAGGTGGAGCATGAGCTATGATCTGTTGAGCGATATTGCCGGTTGGATCGGCGCGGCGCTACTTCTGGGCGCCTACGCTTTGGTCTCCAGCAAGAAGCTGGAGGGCGACTCGGTTTCCTATCAGCTGTTGAACTTGCTGGGGAGCGCTCTCTTGATCATCAACTCATTCTACTACGGGGCCTACCCGTCGGTGGGGGTCAACGTGGTATGGATCGGCATAGCCGTTTTTTCAATCGCCAGGGTGATTTTAAGCAGGAATCGCGGTTAGTTCACTGAACTTATCAGAGCGGAGAAAACAAGAAAGCGCAAGTGTCAGCGACACCTGCGCTTTTTCTCGTACTGCCTCTGAGCGGGTGAGGGGACTCGAACCCCTGACATTCAGCTTGGGAAGCTGACGTTCTACCGCTAAACTACACCCGCTTGCTTGGATTATATGGGAGCTTGGCGAAAAGTCAAATTGGTGTTTGTTACTTTGGCCTTGGTGCCCAGCGCAACTGTTCGCGGACCATCAGGTCAGTGCCCCGAATCTTGAACGCCATATCGGTGGCAATGTTGCGCATCAAATAGTATCCCAGTTTGGGGTTCTCTTCGCATAGCTCAATCAGTTTGTCTCGCGGTATAGTTAACAGGTGGGTCTTTTTGGACGCGCAACGGGCCGACGCTGATCTCAAGCCTTGATCTACCAGCGCGATTTCCCCGAAAGTCTGTCCCCGTCTGAGTGTGGCAATGTTCACCAGTTCATGTTGCTCTTCGGTGATCGAATGAACGAGTGAGGGATCCACCAGAATGTCCACTTCCCCTCCGGCGATTACGTACAACTCGTCGCCCGCGCTGTTTTCCTCGAAGATCGTCGCGTCAAGTTTAGGACTGATCTCTGAGCAAAGCGGCGCTATCATTTCTAACTGGGAATCGGTCAGACCGTAAAAAATATCCGCTTGCTTCAAGATGGTGACGTATTCTGCGATCTTATCCACTTTTTTTGGCATAGTTACCTCCTTAACTAATTGTACCATAATTTTATCACAAATACAAGGTTTTTTTAGCTAGGGAAATCGTAGCGGCTCCAAGACCCTCCAGAGGCCGCCAGAGGCTTTCTGTGGCATTGGGTGAGTTCATCAACCCCAAGGCGGCGGGTATGGAAACCCGCCCTACATCCTCTGGCTATGTAGGGCGGGTTCCCGCCGATTTTTGAATCGCTTCGAAAACCCAGCTAGCTTGGGGTAGCTTGGAGTTGTTTTGTTTTGTCCGTGCATTGGAATGATGTTATAATCAATCGGCAAACGTCTATTTTCTGCTGATGATTATTTGATGTTTTGGGCTGTGATTTGTTCTCTGTGCGCGGCCCTACTGGGGAGTGTGACTATGGCGATGAATGTAAACGAATCGATGGATCTGAACAAGATGGTAAAGACGCTCAATTGGTTGGACGAGGAGCGCCGTAAGGATAAGGCGCAAATCGCCCGGTTGGAGGAGCGTATACAGGAACAAGAAAGGCGTTTGGTCCAACAAGCAGCCCATTTGGATGAACTGCAAGCCACCTTGGCCGCTATGCGGAATACGCTGAGTCGCATAGATAAATTTGAGCAGATGGTGTCGAACTACAAGAAGGAGATGACGTTTCAGCTCGAACAGCGCGACGATTCGCGGCGCAAAGAACTGGCCGAGTCCAAGCGGCTGCGCCGCATCGAGCACGAGGCCCTAAAGGAAAATTTGGCTCGCCTGGAGAAGGAGATGCGGGTCCTCTCGCGCTATGATGAGGAACTGGATATCCGACGGACCGAGGATCAGAGGCTGGGCGAGGCTGTTCAGCGGCTTGAGGATGCCGTGGCCGATCTGGACAAGCGCCTAGAGGAACCCACGAAGGCCGTTTCCTACCTGGAGGAGCGGCGGCGCGCCGACCATCGCCGCCTCACCGAGATGGAACAGGAAATCCCCGATCTGGACAGAAAAATCGACAACTTGGCTCTAAAACTCCCGCGCCTGGAGGAGATGATCCAGAAGTTGGATCCGCGTATTGAACAGGTTATGAAAGAGGCCAAGAAGTATGAAAAGCCACTCGAGGAATTGCGCATCTCCGATTTCCAGCGCGAACAGAAGATGAATCGATATCTGGATCAGGGCGAACAGGTGGCAAAGGAGTTAGAGCGAGTGCGCGCTCAAACCCAGGGCTTCTTCGAGCAAGAGCAAGCGGTCAAGCGAGCGCTCAACGCCGTGGAGAAGTTCAAGAAGCGCATCGAGAAGCGCCAGGATGAGATGTCCGAGCGGCAGCGTATGAGCGAGGAGCGCATCGCGCGGGAATGGGAGGAATGGCAGACGAAACGTGCCAAGGAGCAGAAGAAACGGGATGTCGTCGCCGAGCAACGCTGGAATCAGCAGGAAAAGGTCAATCTTGATCTGGATAAGCGCATCGAGAAACTGCCCCCTCTGCTTCAGATGCACCAGCAGCAACTGGAAGCTCTCTGGGAGGTGCATCGCGCCGATGCTGCCACCTTGCTCAGCGCCGCCCAGGACGTGTACGAGGAGTTCATAGCCCCCATCGACGAGCAGATGGATATTTTGCGCAGTGCACGGGAGGAGTGAGAAACAATGCGCGTCATTGGCACCGCAGGACACGTTGATCATGGCAAATCGGCCCTCGTCCTTGCCTTGACCGGCATCGATCCGGACCGCTTGCGTGAGGAGAAGGAACGCGGCTTGACCATAGACCTCGGTTTCGCCTGGCTGGAGCTGCCCAATGGTGAACCGGTCGGCATCGTGGATGTGCCCGGTCACAAGGACTTCATCGAGAATATGCTGGCCGGCGTGGGTAGCATTGACGCCGCCCTATTCGTCGTCGCCGCCGACGAGAGCGTGATGCCCCAAACCCGCGAGCATCTGGCCATCCTCGACTTGCTGGAGATCCCCACGGGCGTGGTGGCCGTGACGAAGATCGATCTGGCCGAAAGTGAGGAGTGGCTGGAGTTAGTGGTCGATGACGTCGCCGACACGCTGGAGGGGACGGTGCTGGAGGATGCCCCCATCGTTCTCACATCCGCCCGCGCCAAGCAGGGACTGGATGAGCTGCTGAGCACTTTGCAGGATGTGCTCGCCCAGGCCCAGCCGCGCTCAAGAACGGAGCGAGGCCGCCCGCGCTTACCCATAGATCGAGTCTTCACCATCAGCGGCTTCGGCACGGTCGTCACCGGCACGCTGATCGACGGGAATTTGAACGTCGGGCAAGAGGTCGAAATACAACCCCAGGGGCTGGAGGCCCGGGTGCGGGGATTGCAGACCCACAAGCGGAAGATCGAGCGGGCCGTGCCGGGCAGCCGCGTGGCGGTCAATCTCAGCGGCGTCGATAAGGACGATCTCCGGCGCGGCAACGTGGTCACCACACCCGGATGGCTGCATGCCACCACGCTCGTCGATGTGCAACTGCGTTACCTGCCCAACGTGCTCCGTTCCGGTGCCAAGCTGATGTGGCGCCCCTTGCGACACAATATGAAGCTCAAGCTCTACGTCGGCGCGGCCGAGGTGATGGCCCGCGTGCGTCTCCTGGGCCAAAAAACGCTCCCGCCCGGCCAAACCGGCTGGGTGCAACTTGAACTGCAAGAGCCCCTGGCGCTGGTCAAGGGGGATCGTTTCATCGTCCGCATTCCGTCCCCCTCCATCACCGTGGGCGGGGGCATCGTCGTGGAGCCTTATCCGGGGCGCAAGCATCGGCGCTTCCGGCCCCAGGTAGTGGAACGCCTGGAGACGCTGGCCGAGGGCAGCCCGCCGGAGATTATGCTGCAAGTCATCGAGCGACACGGCCCCGCTTCGATTAAAGAAATGCTTCGCGTCAGCCGCCTGGGTGAGGAGGGAACTGAGGCTCTCGCGCAACTCGTGGAAGAGGGGCAAGCGGTTCTTCTGACGGGAGAGAATGAGCCGGACATTGAGAACAAGAGAAAACTGATCGTCTCTCAAACCTGGTGGTCAACGCTGATGGCGCGTGTGGCCGATGAGCTTTCAGATTACCACCAGAAGTTCCCGCTGCGCGAGGGTATGCCCCGCGAAGCGCTGCGCAGCGGGCTGAAATTGGAGCCCAAACATTTCGACGCGGTGATGGATCGCGCGGTCGCTGAGGGATCGCTTATCGAAGAGCGTGTCACCGTGCGCTTACCCTCCCACGCCGTCCGTCTCGACGCGGAGCAGAAGCGCCAGGTGGAGCAGTTATTGGCCCGTTTCCATCGCCAGCCTTACACTACGCCGTCATACAAGGAGTGCGTGGATGCGGTGGGCGAGGAGGTCTTGGGTGTGCTGATCGACCGTGAGGAGCTGGTCCAGGTCTCGTCCGACGTGCTGTTTTTGCCGGAAACCTACACGGAGATGGTCCCGCGGATTCGGGAGCACATTGAGCGCGAGGGGAGCATCACGCTGGCTCAGGCGCGGGATCTTTTCGACTCCAGCCGCAAATATGCCCAGGGGCTGATGGAGCATCTGGATCAGATCGAGGTGACGAAGCGCGTGGGCGACAAGCGTGTGCTGCGTCAGGGATGATGTGCTCCGGAATGGGCTTGCTTCAGCTTCCTCTCCAGCCGCGCCAGGCGATGACGCAGATCGGCCAGCTTGTCGTCGCGACGCATACCCGCGGGCCAGCGCTCGATCTGCTCTAGCGCCGCTTGAGTCCAAGCGGCGGCCTGCGCGAGGTCTTCGACATACCACTCGAAATACTTGGCCAGCTCGACGTGGGCGCGGACTTGATCGGCCCGTGCGGAGGAGTGGAGCGCCAACTGCTGCCAGTAAGCGAAAGCCTCGTCCCGGCGGTCGGCCCGCTTGAGCAGGAGGGCCAGCTCGCGCAGCGTCCGGGTGTGCAGTTCGTGCGGCAGGTCGGCCTGAAGCGCGGCGCGATAAGCTCGCTCCGCATCCTCGATGCGCTCCTCGGCGCTGTACCATCTCGCCAGCCCGTACCCCTCCGCTCCGCTTAGCTCCACTCGCTGCCCCCGCTCATAGGTCCGACACAACCGCGCCGCCAGCGTGACCATGCTGAGGATATCCACCGCGTTGTGATAGAGCACGCGCTTCATCTCGCGCGCATCGCCGGTGCGCAGATAATCGCGGTAGAGGTAGGGAATCACGCCGCCGGGCACATCGGCCTGGTCGCGCCGCACGCCCAGCACCTCCCGTTCGAGGGAGGTCAGAGCGCAGGAACTGAGCCCGTAGCGCCACAACCTCCGCGCTGGATGGATCAGGTCAAAGTGAGGCGTGTTGGTCGTCGGCGGGGGCGTGCGGGCCAGAATGAAGCGATTCTCCAAAATCGGCAGATCGAAAGCCTGGCCGTTGAATGAGACCAGGGCATCGAAAGTCGGCAGTTGATCCAACAGCGCTTCGACCATGGCCGGCTCGTCGCCCGGATCGCGCAGGAAATACTGGCGCAGTTGGAAGCCCTCATCCGCGCCCTCCGTCGATTTCCCGAAGAAGCCCAGCCCGACGACGAAGGCCATCGTGCCAGCGCCGCCGGAAAGGCCGGTCGTCTCCGTGTCGATGAAACAGCTCTTGCGCAGATCGACGTCGGTCAGGGCATCATCCCGTCCGACCTCCGCGACAATTTCCGGGGGAAGCTCCAGGAAAGCCGAGAGGGGCAGATCGCCGTGGAAGTGATCGGGGGGATAGAATTCCTCCGCGACGAAGCATTGGCCGTGGGATGTGGTGTGGAAATGGCCGCTGATCAGCTCCTCAATGGTGCGGCTGGGGCGGGAGGGCAGCGTCGCCAGCTCGCGTACCCCTTTCACCACTCCCAGATCGCGCAGTCGGCGCCGTAAGTCCTCACGCATCGCTCAAGTGACGATCACGGGCGTGCCGCCTTTCCGTACACGCCGCCCATTCTCATCGTAGGGCACAAAAGGACGGCTCCAGCGGTAGATCCACTTGGCGGCCTCCGAGGGGACGTTGACGCACCCGTGGCTGCGCGGGCGTCCATAATCGTTGTGCCAATATGTGCCGTGGATAGCTACGGCGCCCCAGAAATATGAATCGAAGGGCACGCCGGGCAGGTCGTAGTCGTCGCCGACCATGTGGCGCGAGGGGGCCTTGAACGTGATCTTGTGATGGCCGCGCGGCGTGGCATGAGCGCCTCCCACGCCGCCGGAGATGTGGGTGCTGAAGACCGGCTCGCCATCTTCCAGGGCGATCAACTGCTGATCGGCGAGCGAAATCTCAATGCGCTTGTCATAGATGCGCGGCGAGATGGGGGCCAGGTCTTCGGGGAAAAGAGGGCGAACGTGCTCGGCGGGGACGTAGCGGCGCGCACTGGGCGCTCGATTGTCATAAAGTCTATACCACAAGCGGCTATCCGTGCCCCAGGCGGATTCAATGATGCGGTAAGCGGAGCTGTAGCGCAGGCGGTAGCTGCGGTAGGCTTGGGGCGATGGGGTGGACCGGGCGTCGGTGTAGGGGACGCTGATCTCTCCCAGTATACCCTCGTCTGGGATGTTTTGCAGCGGCTCGTTGAGATGCACCTCGACCGGTTGGACGTGGGAGGAGTAGATGTAGCCATCGATCAGCCGGAACCAGATGGGGTTGTGTGGGTTATGCCCTTCGGCCTCGATCTCCTCGAAATAGTTTATGAGTTCATCGCGCCGCAGGTAGCGTAAGATGGGAGCGTCGTAGTTGGGCTCCGAGCGCACTCGCACCGACCACTCGGCAACGCGCCCCAGGCGGCTCCCCTCACGAGCAGCTTGATGATGCGGGGGCAAGGGCGGCCACGAGGGAATGCAGGCACTTGCCAGGGCCGCCCCACTCAGCTTGATGAAATCTCGACGGTTCAGGTTTGTCATATGTCTTTGTCAAGTGACTTAAGCCGGCTGGTAGATTGATCGCAGTTCCTTTACCGTCTCCAC
>CAZANJ010000133.1:4893-7627 GCA_964486415.1 uncultured Anaerolineales bacterium | reverse complement strand
GCCAGAGGGCGATTGTCGCGCGGAGCGATGCCGGTGGAAAGGGCCAGTAAATCGGCCTCCAGTGTGACCTTCTCGTCATAGAGAGTGTCGTGGACGGTGACGCGCAGCCCCTCGCCCGCCGCTTCGACCAGGGGTTTCTCTGGCGGTTCGTAGCGGAAGAAGCGCACTCCCCGCCGCCGGGCTTCCCGGTAGGCCAGTTCCTGCGTCCCCATTGTGCGGATGTCGCGGAAGATGATGTTGATCTGGATGTCGGGATCGCGCTCCTTGAGCGCCAGCGCGTTTTTTATGGCATGTCCACAGCAGAGGCGGGAGCAGTAGGGCCGCTCCTCGTCGCGGGAGCCCACGCATTGGATCATGGTGATGGATTTAGGGTT
This sequence comes from uncultured Anaerolineales bacterium, assembly GCA_964486415.1. Classification (GTDB taxonomy): domain Bacteria; phylum Chloroflexota; class Anaerolineae; order B4-G1; family B4-G1; genus CAZANJ01. Next base: position 7,253 of record CAZANJ010000133.1, on the reverse strand, counting down.
GAGGTTGAGGTTGAGGTTGAGGTTAAGGTTAAGGGTGAGGTTAAGGTTAGGAGCGGCGATCTGGGTCTCCAGTTCGCGCTGCGTGAGGACGGCGGGATGTTGGCCGTAGAGATACTCGCGCGTGGTGGCGGGGCGGGCGCCGGTGGCGACGATGAGGGCGCCGTAGCGCTCCGAAAACACCTCGTCGGCGAGGCTTATCCGCGCGGCCCACCCTCTGGCCGAGTGGGCCGTGAATTCGCCGCGCACGCCCTCCCAGCCCACCAGCTCGGCCTCGGTCCAGACGCGCAGGTGACCGGCGCGGCGCAGGCGCTCAATCATATCGTTCATATTGGCCAACAAGGCCCGCACATCCAGCCCCTCCAGGGTGCGGCGGCTTTCGTGCAGATTGCCGCCCAGCTGGGGCTCCCGCTCCACCAGATCGCATTTGACGCCCATCTCGCTCAATGTGAGCGCGGCCATCATCCCGGAAAGTCCTCCGCCCAGGATCAGCACCGCTCTCTCGCTAGCAAGGGGCGGGCCGGCCTGCAACTCGAAGGGACGATAGGGCGTCTCCCGCAGCCCGGCGACCGCCATCTGCACCGCGCCCCAAGCGGCGGCGGTATCGCGCCCGTGGGGCCAGGCGACGCCCTCGCGGATGTTGGCGCGGGCCAGCAAGCGGGGCGGCAATCCCAAACGGGCCATCAGATCGTCGAACTGCTCGGCGTAGCTATGGGGCGAGCAAGCGGCGATGACGAGACGGTTGAGATCGTGGGCCTCCACCGCCTGCTCAATGGCGGCCAGGCCGGAATCGGTACAAGCGGCCTCCAACTGCTCGACGTGGGCCACGGCGCGGAGACGCTCCCCCCTGGCCTTCAGGGCGGCGAAATCGAGCACATCGCTCAGCGTACCGCGACAGTCGCAGAGGAAGAGGCCAATGCGGGACGGAGCGTCCTCCAGCGCCCGCCCGTCCGCACGCGACGCAATCGACGGCACCGTAGGGGCGGGACTCCGTGCCCGCCCGTCCGCATTTTGTACGGGAAGCGACGCAATCAGCGGCACGGCCAGCGCGGCGGCGGCCTCGGCCTGGGTCACCGTCTCCGGGACATCGGTGGGAGCCAGACCAGCCCCGGCAGCGAAGATGCCCGGTCTTGAGGTGGTGCCAGGGCCATCGTCGCCGGGGCGGATGAAGCCGTGCTGATCGACATCAACGTCGAGGCTGGCGGTCAGCTCGCGCACGCCATCCGCCGGTCCCATCCCGACCGCCAGTACCACCAGCTCGAATTCCTCCTCGCCCGCCGAGGTGAGCAGGCGCAAGTTACGGCTCTGGGGAATCTCATGCACCGCCGCTGGTCGGGAGCGCCGATAAGTCACGCCTGGGCGGGCCGCCACGCGCTGGAAATAACGCTCATATCCCTTGCCCGCCGTGCGCACGTCCATCGTGAAGACGGTCGTCTCGCTCCCAGGCGCGACATCCTGGGTCAGCCCGACCTGTTTGGCCGTGATCATGCAGCATGAGGTGGAGCAATAGGGCCGGCCCAGCGCCTCGCTGCGGGAGCCGACGCATTGGATGAAGGCGATGCGGCGCGGCGGCTGCCCATCGGAGGGGCGGCGGATGGCTCCGCCGGTCGGGCCGGAGCGATTGAGCATGCGCTCGAACTCAAGGCTGGTGAGCACATTGGCGCAACGGCCCCAGCCATATTCGTGCGCACGGGCGGCGTCGAAGGGAGCGAAGCCCGGCGCCAGCACCAACGCGCCAATCTCGACAGACTCTGTAATCGAGGCCGCCGCCAGATCAATCGCGCCGCGCGGGCAGGCCTCCACGCAAGCGCCACAGCGCGTGCAGACCTCCGGGTCGAGCGCGTAGGTGAAGGGCACGGCACGGGGCGGCGGCGGGTAAATGGCCTTGGTGGAACGCGGGTAGGCATAGGGAGCCGATTCTCTCGTGACGGGGCAGACGGCCGCGCAGGCGCCGCAGTTATCGCAAAGCTCCGGATCGACGTAGCGAGGCCCTTGGCGCAGCGTAGCGACGAAGTGACCGGGCTCACCCTCCAGACCGGTAAGCGTGGTGTGAGGCCGGGCGGTGATGCGCGGGTGCAAGTCGGAGGCGATGGTGGGGCAATAGGAGGGTTGGCGCGGCAGCGCGATGCAGAGGCCGCAGGAATCGGTGGTGAAGGTGTGATCGAGGAGCAGGAAGGCGCCGCCGATATGGGGTGCTCTATCTATCAGCAGGACACGAGCGCCCCACTCGGCCAGATGATGGGCCGCCGTCATGCCGGCCAGCCCCGCCCCGACGACTATTAGATCAAATTTCATAGCGAACCTTGCTTGCCAAGTCGGGGATTGCAAATCCCCTTTGAGCTGGTTGGCTGCGTGCTGCCAAA
>CAZANJ010000133.1:1619-4793 GCA_964486415.1 uncultured Anaerolineales bacterium | reverse complement strand
CAAATCCCCTTTGAGCTGGTTGGCTGCGTGCTGCCAAACCGGGGATTGCAAATCCCCTTTGAGCTGGTGAGTCGCAATCCGCTCACCGGTCACTCAGAACCGCTTCCATCATCGACAGCACCTGGCCCGTGGATAAATTGCGCACGGTGGTGGCCTTGTTTCGGCAGACGACGGCGCAGGCTCCGCAGCCCTGGCAGAGGGCGGCGTTGACGGTCGCCAGTCTCTTCCAGGGATGGAGCTCGCGGGCCTCGTAGGGACAGGCCGGCACGCACAATCCACAGCCGACGCAGCGCATGGGGTCCACGACGGCGACGGTCGGCTCGGATACCATCTCGCGCCGGGCGAAGAGCTGGAGCACTTTGGCCGCGGCACCGGCGGCCTGGGCCACCGTCTCCGGGATGTCCTTGGGAAATTGGGCCGCGCCAGCCAGGTAGACGCCGGCTGTGAGACTCTCGACCGGGCGCAGCTTGGGATGGGCCTCGGCGAGGAAGCCGTTCTCGTCGGTGGCGACGCGCATTAACCGCGCCAGAGCCGCGCTGTCCGCGCTTGGCACCGCCGCCATCGCCAGCACCACCATGTCGGCCCCCATGCGCACCGATTTTCCGCTCAAGGTGTCGGCGCCCCAGACCTCCAGGCGCTGGCCCGCCCGGATGACCTTGGAGACTTTGCCGCGCAGATAGACGACGTCGAACTCCTCCATCGCCCGCTGGACGAACTCATCATATCCGCGGCCCTGGGAGCGGATGTCGATGTAGAAGACGTAGGCCTGGCCCTCCGGGACGGCGCGGCGGTAGGCGATGGTCTGTTTGGCGACATACATGCAGCAGATTTTGGAGCAATAGGGGCGGTGACGTTCAGGGGCGCGGGAGCCGGAACATTGCACCCAGACGATCTCCCTGGGCCTGCGGCCATCGGAGGGGCGGCGGATCTCCCCCGATTGCAGCATTTGCTCGAACTCCAGGCTGTCCACCACGTCCGCATACCGTCCGCCGCCGTACTCGGTCATCCTCGCCTTGGGGTAGAGATCGAAGCCGGTAGCGAGCACGACAGCGCCGACATCCCAACTTCCCCGGTCAGCGATTTTCACGCTGAAATTGCCCACGTAACCCTCGAAGTCCGTAACCTCGGCGCCCAGCAGAACTTCGATGCGCGGGTGATCGGTGACCGCCTGGACATATTCCTGCAACAGAGCGGCGCCATCGTCGAAGTTGAGGTAGAGGGGCGAATGTTGCGCCATGCGACCGCCGAGGCGCTGGGAGCGCTCGACGAGCACCACGGGGTAACCGGCCTCGGCGATGTCGAGCGCGGCGGTCAGCCCGGCGATGCCCCCGCCGACGACCAGCGCCCGCTTGACGATGGGCAGCGTGAGCGGCGTCAAGGGCTCATCGCCGCGCACTTTCTCCACAAGGCTGCGCACGGTCTCGATGGCCTTGCGAGTCGCCTCCTGCGGCTCATCCCGATGGGGCCAGGAGATTTGCTCGCGGATGTTGGCGATCTCCACGCGGTAGGCGTTCACGCCGGCCTCGTCGGCGGCCTTGCGGAAGGTGGTTTCGTGCATGGCGGGGGAGCAAGCGGCGACGACGACGCCGTCCAGGTTATGCTCCCGGATGGACCGCTGAATGAGCGCTTGGCCTGGGTCGGAGCACATATATTTGTAGTCGGCGGCGAAGGCCACGCCGGGATAATAGCGCAGCGTCTCGGCCACGCGCTCTACGTCCACGGTGCTGGCGATGTTGAGCCCGCAGTGACAGACGAAGACCCCGATGCGAGACATCACTCCGCCTCCTGTTCCCCGGCGAACCGAGAGAATAGTTTGAGCACCTTGGCCGCGGCGCCGCTGGCCTGGGCCACCGTTTCTGGGATATCCATCGGGCCGGTGGCGGCGCCGGCGAGGAAGACGCCCGCGCGGTCGGTCTCCACCGGATGGGTGTTTGAATCAAGCGGCAGGAGCCAGCCGTGCTCGCCGGTCGGCAGCTCCATCATCTGGGCCAGGCGAAGCGTGGAGGGGCGCGGGCACATCGCCGGGGCCACTACCACCAGATCGGCGGCGATTTGCACCTGCTGCCCGCTGAGCGTGTCGGACCCCCAAACGATCACCTTATCCCCCTGGCGGAAGAGGCGGGAGACTTTACCGCGCAGGTAAACCACACCGTCATCCTCCATCGCCCGCTGGGTGAATTCATCGTAGCCCTTGCCGGAGGCGCGGATGTCGATGTAGAAGATGTAGGCCTGGCCCTCGTGGACGCGGTGGCTGTAGAGGATGGCCTGCTTGGCGGTGTACATGCAACAGATTTTGGAGCAATAGGGCATGTGCTTTGAGGGCTCCCTGGAGCCAGCGCACTGGATGAAAACCACCTCGCGCGGGATTTTCTGATCGGAGGGGCGGCGGACTTTGCCCGCCGTGGGGCCGGAGGAGGAGAGGATGCGCTCGAAGGCGAGCGCGTCTATCACATCCGGCACATCTCCGCCGCCGTATTCCGGCATACGCTCCAGGCTGTAGAGATCGTAGCCGGGGGCCAAAATGATGGCGTTGACTTGCTCCTCGACGAAGCTCTCCGTTTGCTCGTAGTCGATGGCGCCCACGGGGCAGAGCTTCTCGCAGAGGCGGCAGCGCCCGCGCTGGAAATAGATGCAATGATCGGGGTCGATGATGGGTTTGTTGGGCACCGCCTGGGGTGAGAGGGTGTAAATCGCCTTGCGCGGCCCCATCCCCCGCTCGAAATCGGAGTCAACCTTGGTGGGGCATTTTTCCTGGCAAAGTCCGCAGCCGGTGCAAACGCTCCAGTCCACGTAGGAGGGCTGGCGACGGAGGCGGATCTGGTAGTTTGGGATGTCAGCGGACTGATCGAGCGGCAGAACGGAGAGCACCTCGGAGTAAGTCAGTAGCCTGATGTGGGGATGGTGGCCCACCTCGACGGTGCGCGGGGTGAGGATGCATTGGGCGCAATCGAGGGTGGGAAAGGTCTCGGAGAGCTGGGCCATGCGTCCACCGATGGAAGGAAGGCTTTCGACCAGAAGAACTTCATAATCTGCATTTGCGATGTCGAGAGCGGCTTGCATACCAGCGATGCCGGCTCCGATGATAAGGGCTCGCGGGGCGGGTGTCTGGAGGGTCATCACGGGCCAAAGTATACCCCATTTTAGGAGGCTTGGCAAAAATGGGTTGCGGGTTGC
>CAZANJ010000133.1:0-1519 GCA_964486415.1 uncultured Anaerolineales bacterium | reverse complement strand
GGTTGCGGGTTGCGGGTTGCTGTAACGAAATCGTAACATGAGAATATGGCTCTGGAACTCAAACGGTTTCCCTTCTGTGATATACTGTGAATGACGAATGACGCATGTCGCCACTACTACAATTTGTCAGGGGGAACATATGCCTTTGGAAAAGCGACGCAATTTGCTCCTCTTCCGCCTGGAGCGGCAAAGTTACGCTTTGCCCGTCGAGGCGATCACGCAGATCATACCGATGGTAGTCATCGCGCATATCCCCCAGGTCAGCGAGGCGGTGGAGGGCGTCGTCAATGTTCACGGCGAGCTGGTGCCCGTGATCAATCTGGGCCGCCACATCGGCCAGCGTGCTACTCCAAGGCGACTACACACTCCCATTATCCTCACCCGCAGCAAGGAGATGGATGTTGGGCTGATTGTGGATGAGGTGCTGGACGTTTTCCACTTCGCCGAAAAGCGCATCAAGCGCCCGACCGACATCTTGCCGGAAGGGATGGGAGAAGCCAACATCCTGCAAGGGCTGACCTATAGCCAAGGTGAGACGGTGCTCTTGCTCGATCTCGATCACCTCTTTCAGCCCCAGCAGGTGGAGGCGCTGGCCCAGGCGATGGACATAATGCCCGAAGAGGGGAATGAATTTGGAGGAGAAATCGGAGAGAGAGCATGAGTTTGTCTGCATTCAAAGCACACGAGTAAGAAATGATGCCAGAAGGAAATCACCTCAACGCAGAATCTTCCCAGCTTGGATATGGGGACTATCTGCGTTTCAGCATATTGGTGAAGGAGCGCTGCGGGCTCTATTTCGCCGAGAAACGACGCGCCGAGCTTTCCCGCGGTGTACAGCGAGCCTTCGCCGTTTCCACGTGCCGTGATCTAGACGAATATTACCGTCTCTTGGCGGTCCAGGAGACCATCGGCAGCATGGCCCAGATCAAAGCACGAGTCGGGTCCATCGCCGAGAATATCCTGGCCCTCTCCGAGCAGACCCAGCAGATCGGCGAGATAATCGCCACGGTCAACGACATCGCCTCTCAATCGAACATGCTGGCGCTCAACGCGGCGGTGGAGGCCGCGCGGGCGGGCGAGCACGGTAAGGGCTTCGCCATCGTCGCCGCCGAGGTGCGCAACTTGGCCGAGCAATCCCGCCAGGCCACCGCTCAGGTTCGGACAATCCTATCCGACATCCAGAACGGCATCAACGCCACCGTGATGGCCACCGAGGAGGGGCCAAGGTGGTCGACGAGGGGCTGAAGCTGGCCTCCCAGACGGGGGGCGTGATCGAGCAATTGGCGGACGTGATCGACGAAGCGGCGCAAGCTTCTATGCAGATGAAGGCGGGCGGGCAACAACAAACCTCCGGCGTGGAGCAGATCGCGACGGCGATGCAGAGCATCAATCAAGCCACCCAGCAGAACCTGGCCGGAACCCGTCAGGCGGAAAAAGCGGCTCAAGACCTGAACGCCCTGGCCCATCGCTTGACAGAGACAGTGGAGCAGTACGAACTGTGAAACACATCGCCAGCTAG
>CAZANJ010000132.1:0-7637 GCA_964486415.1 uncultured Anaerolineales bacterium | reverse complement strand
AGGATGTAGGGCGGGTTTCCATACCCGCCGATTTTTGAATCGCTTCGAAAACTCCGCCCGGCTTTCGAAGCAGTTTCAGCGGCTAGCAAACCCACCGCTTGGGGGTGATGGGTCTGTCGAACGTCGCAAATCGCCTCTGGCAGATTCTGAAGGGCTCTAGAACTGCTTCTAATCCCTTGCCCTTCACTCAACTTGCCAGCCATATGCGCATTGTGTAAAATGGAGTGAAAGCCAATCACCATTAGAGAAGGAGAGAAATTTATGGAGATTCTAAGAGAGCGCATCCTGGCCGAAGGCAAAAATCTGGGCCGAGGCATCCTGAAGGTCGATAGCTTCGTCAATCATCAGATCGACCCGCAGTTGATGGTCGAAGTCGGACACGCCCTGGCGCAACGTTTCGCCGACGCCAACGTGAACAAGGTGCTCACAGCCGAGATTTCCGGAATCGCGCCGGCGCTGGCGACCGGGCACGAGCTCAACGTGCCCGTCGTCTACGCCCGCAAGACTCGACCGGTCACTATGACCGGGCCGGTTTTCGTCGAAGTCGCTCCCTCGCACACGAAAGGGCGCGACGTTTTCCTGATGGTCTCGACGGAGTTCCTGGGGCCGGGAGATCGCGTGCTGATCATCGACGATTTCCTGGCCACGGGCGCGACGCTTCTGGCCCTCACGCGGCTGGTCGAGCACGCCGAAGCGGAGTTGGTCGGCATCGGCGCGGTCATCGAGAAGGGCTTCGAGGGCGGGCGGGAGGCGCTGGCCCATCTGGACGTGCCCATCACCTCACTGGCCGTGATCGCCGATATGAGCGATGGGCAGATCACGCTGGAGCAAAAGTGACCCGCGACGCCATCGCCATTCTCGATTTCGGCTCCCAGTACACGCAACTGATCGCCCGGCGCGTGCGAGAGGCGCAGGTCTACTGTGAGCTTTTCCCCTGGGACGCGCCAGCTGAGAGGGTGCTGACGCTCGAACCGCGCGGATTCATCCTCTCCGGCGGGCCTTCCAGCGTCTATGCCCCCGACGCGCCACGCCTGCCCGCCTATGTGCTGGATCAAGGCGCACCGGTGCTGGGCATCTGTTATGGAATGCAGTTGCTGGCCCATCATCTCGGCGGTCACGTGGCGCCAGCTACAAAACAGGAGTACGGCCCAGCTAATGTGGATTTCATTGGCCCGACCGTGCCCCTATTCTCCGGCCTGCCCAATCTCCAGGTCTGGATGTCCCACGGCGACCACGTAGAAGCATTGCCGCCCGGCTTCGAGCCCCTGGCCCGCAGCGAAAACGCGCCGGTCGCGGCGATGGGCGATCTTGAGCGCGACATATACGGCCTCCAGTTCCACCCAGAGGTCGTGCACACCGCGCGCGGGCGGGAGCTCCTGCGCCGCTTCGCGGTCGAAGTCTGCGGCTGCACGCCCGATTGGACCCCGGCCTCCTTCATCCAGCAAGCGGTGGAGGGGATACGCGAACGGGTCGGCACGCGGCAGGTGGTGTGCGGGCTCAGCGGGGGCGTCGATTCCGCTGTCACCGCCGAACTGGTACACCGCGCAGTGGGCCATCAACTGACCTGTATCTTCGTCAACACCGGCTTGCTGCGGCGCGGCGAAGCGGAGCAGGTGGTGCATACCTTCCGGCGCGAGCTGGGCATGCGGCTGGAGGCGGTGGACGGGACGGAGGAATTCCTCGGCACCTTGGAGAGGGTGACCGATCCGGAGCAGAAGCGGCGCATCATCGGCGAGCGCTTCATCCGCATCTTCGAGCGCACGGCGCGCGGATTGGGAGAGGTGGAGTTCTTGGCCCAGGGAACGCTTTATCCCGACGTGATCGAGAGCCGAGGGCCGGAGCGACAGGCGGCGGCGCGGATCAAGACCCATCACAACGTCGGCGGGTTGCCGGAGGATATGACCTTCGATTTGGTCGAGCCGCTGCGTTACCTCTTCAAGGACGAGGTGCGGGCGGTCGGCGAAAAGTTGGGGCTTCCCCACGAGATCGCGTGGCGCCAACCATTCCCTGGGCCGGGGCTGGCGGTGCGCATACTGGGCGAGATCACGTGGGAGCGCCTGGAGACGCTGCGCACGGCCGACGCGATCCTGCTGGAAGAGCTGGGCGCGGACGGTCTGCTGCGGGAGAAGACGCCCCCCGCGTCGGGGCAACCACAAGGGATTGCCCCTGCTGCCGCGCAAGTGCAACAAGCATTCGCGGTACTGTTGCCGGTGCGCAGTGTCGGGGTGATGGGGGATGAGCGCACCTATCATCACACCATCGCCCTCCGTGCCGTCACCACCGAGGATTTCATGACCGCCGATTGGGCGCGATTGGATCATGACCTGCTGGCGCGGGTCAGCAATCGCATCGTCAACGAAGTACCCAGAGTCAACCGCGTGGTCTATGATGTCACATCCAAGCCACCGGCGACGATAGAGTGGGAGTAAGCGGACTATGGAAGCAGTGAGCGGGGATAGACAGCATCCCGGGGATAGACAACATCCCGGGGATAGACAACATCTCAGGACATTGCACATCGTCGGAGGCGAGCGTCAGAAGGGGCCTGATCCTCATGCCACAGCGCTGACCGCTCCGCCCCAGGCTGCACGCGAGCGAAGGAGTGAGCAGCTATTCATCTTGATAGATTTGAACAGCGCTGTGCCCCCGCGCCTCTATCGTGAGCTGCACGAGGCCATAGCCCAGACCCATTGGGCCACCGATGGCAGCATAACCCTGGCGCTGCGCCGGGCGGTTACCGCCGCGAGCCGCCATCTGTTCCAGCACAACTTGCGCGTCGATCCCACCGAGCGTTGCTACGGTGGCCTGGCCTGCGCCGTGATACACGACGAGGATATGTTCATCCTCCGCGCTGGATCAGCCCAGGCCTGCGTGCTCCAGGCTGGACACTTGGTCTATCCCGGTCGTCACGAGCGACTGAAGCGCATCGGCATCGGGCCACAGCCGGAGGTGCAGCTCGCCCACGTCTTCACAGCCCCCGACGATACGCTGCTGCTGGCCTCATCGGCCCTGATCCAAGGAGCGGACGTCGACGAACTTGGCAGCGCGCTGCTCCAACCCAAGCTGGACGACGTGGTGGCAGGACTGGAGCAAATGACGGGCGCGGGCGATCTGGTCGCGATGATCATGCGCTGGACACCGGAGAGGGAACGGGCAACGCTGGAAGCGCCGGTGGAAGAGATGATAGAGGAGGAACCAGAAACATCAACACCCTCCAGGGCCCAGACCAAACCGAAACAGCCCATCATCTCCGTCGAGCGGAAGAACGCGCTCGTCGAAACCGGCACCAGGCTGAAAGAGTTGGCACGAACCGTAGTCCGGGCCATCGGGCGCGGCGCGGGCGCGATCGGCGCGTGGCTGATCGGCCTGGTGCGCATGTTATTCTGGCGTATGCTGCCGGGTGCCACCCGCGAGGAGCAGGTAAAGGCGCCACCGGCGAAAAAGCGCCGCGCCGCACCAGAGGAAAATCGGGCCCTGATGATGTCCATCGCCATCGGCCTCCCCATTCTGGTGACCATTATCGTGGCGCTGACCTATACGCAATTTGGGACCGAGGCGCGGGTGGACGATCTGGTAGTCCGGATGAAGAAGGAGGTGGTGCTGGCGAAAGCGGCCGACGCCGACCCGAAGGAAGCACGTGCCCACTGGGAGAAAGTCCTAGAACTCGCGGATGACGCAGCGAGGCTGGGGGTCGGCGACGAGACCGTGGCGGAGCTACAGGCCCAGGCGCAAATTGGGCTCGATCAAATCGACGGCGTGGTGCGCCTGGCCTCGGTACAGCTTCTGGACTTCGGCTCGGAAAATCCAGCGCGTCGCTTGATCGTCCACGGCTCACTGATCTTCGTCCTCGATCCGGCGAATGGCTGGGTAATCCGGCTCACTTTGAATGAGTCCAACGATGGCGTGCTCGAGGGGGCGGAGGCGCCCGTTCTGGTGCGCACCGAGCAGGAAATCGGCGAGGGGAAGGTGGGCACGCTGCTGGATTTAGTCTGGGTCGAGCAGGGGGGGGATCGGCTGACCAGCGGCCCCTTGATCTTGGAGGAGGATGGCGCATTGATCAGCTACGATCCGGCCTGGGGAGATGGAGGGGGCGCGCCGCAGCTCAGGCGCTTTTCGCTAGGCGTGCCGCCGACGGGAGCGCCAAAGGTGGTCGGGTCCTATCAGGGCAATTTCTACGTCCTGGATGGCGTGGCCGATGATGGCGGTCAAGTGTGGCGCTATCGCCCGCGCGGCGATGGTTACCCCGATCCACCTGAGCGTTACTTCGACGCTCCGCCGCCACGCCCGCTGGCTGACGCCATCGATATGGCCATCGATGGCTACATATATATCCTCTACAACGATGGCGAAATTCTCAAGTTTCTGGGGGGTAAACAGACCGATTTCGAGATTCAAGGCGTGCCCGGCGGCCTGGGTCAGGTTGCCTCTTTCGCTGTAGATCCGGTCAGTCGCAGCGGAGTGGTTTATGTGGCCGACCAGAGCAACCGGCGCGTGGTCACCCTGGCCCCCGATGGATCTTTCCGTAATCAGTTTTACGCCAGGGGCGGAGCTTTCAATGCTTTGGAAGCACTGTCGGTGAATGAGGCGGCGGGCCGAATCTACACGCTAAGTGGAGGGCGGGTCTATGCCGTAGGGCTCCCTTGATCCAATCTTCCCTCTCCCCTGGAGGAATCTTCATCGCATATTTTTGGTAGTGTCCTCCCTTGGGTGTTGTTGCTCCTAAGGAATCGCCAGATCCCGCCCTAACCGTCGGATAGTCTATCCGGCGCGAGCAGAACAGCACAGCACGAATGGGGCACAGAGTCCAACGACACTTTACAAGGGACACTACAATACTTTTGAGGCGCCATTATATGGGCAAGCTAACAGGATGGGTGCTGGGATTAGCAGCGGGGTTAGCCCTGATCGCAGTTGTCTACGCCATGGTGAGCGCCTTCACTGCTGCCCGAAGGCGACGCCGGCGCCAGAAAGAGGAAGCTAGTGAATGGCAAAAGCGTTGGTGGCGTCGCCAACAACTGCTTTCCACACTGAAAAGCCTGGATCTGGCGGTGTCACAGTTGGCAGCGGCTGCCACCCAGGGGAATACAGAGCTGGAGCGCGAAAGTCACATCCGAAGAGCCCAAGCGATCAGCGCCGCCACACGCAGCGGTGATGATGAACTGCGCCGCCTTGTGGAGACGTTAATAACGCACTGTGAAGCGCTAAAGGCTGGGTATGGTCACAAGTATGGGGACGAAAATGAGAACGAGGATGAGAGGAGACAGCGGATTATGCAACAACTCGGCGAGGATCAACAGGAGATCTATCGCCGCATGAAAGTGCTACTGGATCACACTTTGGATCGACCCATCACCTAAACATAGAGTCTAAACGTTGAGCTGAGACCGGATCTTCTCTGACTTCCCTCGGTTTTCGGGCTTCTTGCTTTTTACTCGGCGAAGCCACTCCCATCTGGTGTCGGACCTTTCCGATCTCCTCCGCCAAGAGATTGGCCAATTCTTCCCACTGCGTCAAGCGACGTTCTCCCTCGCTAGCCACTCTTATCAAGCGCACGATGGCCTCCGCCGGATCTGATTGGCTGGAGAGCCAAGCAGCAACCTGGCGATGTTCAGCATTGTAAGGGTCAAAATCCAGGTGAAAAGTGAAATTCATTCCGACTCTTTTTCGAAGGCTGCCGGTCGCTGGCCGAAGCGGTAGAATCCCTCTGCATTGGCCCAGAATGCCTTCTGAAGCAAATGACTGTGAGGATATACCTTGTGGATGGCCTCATACAGGTGTGGCCCGCCGCCGCCAGTGACGAGGATCTGATCCAGGTTGGCGCCCGACCCCCAAAGGTCTCGTGCCCGCGCGATGATGGCAGTCTTTATGTCGGTTACGGCAGGGGTAATAAGTGGTTCCAGAGAGATGGGCTCACCCCGCACCCGCGCTTCCCCCGCTTGCACCATGCGGTCCACTTCGTGGGGCATCAGGTCCAACATATAGGAATCGCGCAGCGCTTGTCCCACCTGGTTGACGACCTGGTTCCATCCAATGCTGATGGATCCGCTCAGCCGCTGCACGTAACGCAGCGCATCCGCGACGACAAAGTCTGTGGTGTAAGTTCCTATGTCGATGACGCCCACCCGGCCCTGCTCGACGCTGTTGTTTATGATCTTGCCGCTAGCGTTCAGCAATTCTCTGAACAAGGAACCGAAGGGCTGGGGCACGACGACCACCGAATCGACGGACAAGTCCAACACGCTATCGATGGTGACGCGATAAAGCCCTTCGAAAGCATTGACAACATCTTCCCGGTCGCTGAAGAAATCGACTGGCAACCCAGTGACCACCTTGAAGCGCTCGATATCGGGGATGTGCTTGGCGGCCTCGACCAGAGCGGCGATGAAGAGCATTTTATAGATGTCATCTTGCACGCGGCTACGGTCGAAAATAGTGGATTGAACACGGCTTTGGAGCACAGCTTGCTCACCATAGAAGAAACGCCAGTCACTGCACTGGACCGGCAATTCCTCGCGCCCACGGATCAAATCGGTGGCAAAGTGGATCTCCTCGGCAGTGCCTACCACGCTGGGAAAAGAGAAGTGCAAATCATCGATGCCTACGACTTTGGTATAACCATATCCAATATCAACTGAGAGGAGCATGACGGGCGATCTCCTTATCCTGGGGGTTGAAAGCTTTTCGCTCTCAATATCCGCAGGTGCACCTGCGGATACGCTTTTGGGTTCGCGCTCAGCTTCCAACTGGGTTTTTGCCACATCGGCTCTGGGAGCAGGGGCGGGCTTGGTGGGTTCTTCTAACGCTTCCTCCTTTGGTGAGCCCCTCCAGCCAGGGATGTATTGCCAATATTCAGGTCCCTGCGTACATGGCAAGGCTTCGATGCCTTCTTCGAGGAAGCGGGTTCGCAAGTCCACATTTATGCCATCTTCGTCGCGCCAGTAATGGTAGACGCGGAAGAGATCACGCCCATCGCTAAGTAGCCAGCGACGTCTTTTCTTACGAACCATCAGGCCTGATTTAGAGGTCAGCGTCTCGTCCAAGCGTGCGGCCAACTTGGCGAGTTGTTCATCGGCGAAAACGTGATGGGTTGGTTGCCCATCATGATCGAGAAAGCTTCCTGGATCGAGAGGAGAAAGGGGCTCTCCTTCAGCCACGACAGGATAATTGCGCGCCAAGAGGGATCCAGGCACCAAGGCCACCGCGCTTGGCCTTTCGGCCTCGCCGACCCACCCGCTAAGAAGCCAGGGCCAAGGCTCCGCCTTGCGGAAGCCAGCGCTGCCAGCCATCACAACTTGGTAAAGTACACCGTCGGGGCTCACAAAAAGCGTGCCCTCCGGTAATCTTTCTGTGCGAGTCATTCTCTTACATCTCCATAGGGGTGATCGGCAGATTTCACAGGACCGTTCATCACGCTGTGTCGAACTTGGTTAAAGCTTTTACAAGTATACCACGAATTGGGATGAGAGGAAATTTCTCACCCCAGCGAATATAGAGTAATGTTACATTCTATCTTACAAGACTTGTCTTCGTCTGTCAAATGCCAGCCCTCGGTTTATATGAAATCGCAAGCGTTAGAACTAGCTCCGCTGATAGGAAAGAGACCCTCCAGGCGGGTTTTCGAAGCGATTCAAAAATCG
>CAZANJ010000131.1:0-7662 GCA_964486415.1 uncultured Anaerolineales bacterium | reverse complement strand
CGCTGGAGCTGCCCGATGATCCCAAGGGGCTTTACCTCCACTGGTGGGATTGGTTCGACGAGGATTATTCCGACGTGCGCCAAATCATAGTCGATGGTGACATCGTTTGGCGGGACTATACAGCGCAGCCTTACTGGGCCTCTCACGCGGTGGACCTCTCGGAATGGGCCGGCGAGACAGTCGAGCTGGCCTTCGAGTTGTCGACCTGTTGCGGCGCTCCTGGCCCCGCCGGATGGTACATCGACGACATCAGCCTCTACGCCGACTGTCCGCACTTGGCGCTCACGACCGAGCAACCTCTCCAAACCTGCCCCGGAAGCAACCTCGTCTACCCGCTGACGCTTGAAAACGCCACTCATGTGGATGATTTCATCTCCCTGTCCGCCGACGGTGGTGACTGGCCGGCCGAGATCGTCCCGGTGGAGCTGTTCCTCGATTCCGGTGAGCGCGCGCCGCTGACCGCCATTGTGGAGGTTCCCTGGACCGCCGTTGGGGGAACCTATAACGGGGTCACCATCACCGCACGCACGCAGAACGGCTCTTACAGCGCTTCGCTGCGGCTCGAGCCCCTGGCCGACCTTGGGAGCGGCTGGGATGGGCTGGCGGATACGCCACAGGGCACGCGCTTCCACGGCTTGGCCTACTATGATGGCTATCTCTATCAGATCGGTGGCGAGAATGATTATTCCCACCCCACATCCACGCCCACCGACGCCGTCTATCGCTACGACATCACGGGCGACAGTTGGAGCGCCCGCGCCGCGTTGCCCGTCGAGGTCTCTGGCGCGGATGCCGTGACGCTGGGAGATCACATCTACGTGCCCGGTGGCAGCGACGATACCGATACGGTCTTTGATGGCGGCACTTTCTTAGATACCTTGCACATCTACGATCCCGCCGCCAACTCTTGGTCGACGGGCGCCGCGATGCCGCTCCCGCTGGCCTTCGCCTCGGCGGTGGCGCTCGACGGTGAGCTGTACGTGATGGGCGGCGAGTTGGACAATGGCACCTACAGCGACGCGCTCTACATCTATGACCCGGTTGGCGACAGTTGGTCCCAGGGCGCCTCGATGAGCGAGACACGCGCCTACGCCGGGGCGGGCGTCATCGACGGCCAGATCTACGTGGCGGGCGGCTATGGCGGCGGGGACGTGACCCGCGATAGCCTGGAGATCTACGACCCAGATACCGATGCCTGGCGCTCGGGGCCGGATCTGCCCGATCCGAAGGCCTCGCATGCGGCTGGCGTCATGGACGATCGCTATCTGGTGCTGGTCGGCGGCGGAATGTCAGTCGGAGCCTACAGTTTTTCTCGCGATGCCTGGGCTTTCGACACGGTGACGGAGCAGTGGTTCCCTTTGCCGGATCTGAATCGCTGTCTTTATGGCACAGCGCTGGTCGGCGATGGCGCTGACCTCTACCTGGTCAGCGGGCGCACCAACGAGGGCGGCTGGCATATGGCGATCGAGGTCGAGCAGCTCGCGCGCTGCGATGCTCCGCCTGATGCCACCTGGAGCAAGGAGGTAGCGGGGGAGGCCTGGGAGCCCGATTTCTCGCGCACCGTCTATGATCGCGAGTTGCTGGAAGTGACCGACGTGATCGAATCGAGTGAGGCGTTCAATCTCAACGAGCGCTGGGACCCCGATCACCTGACGCTGATGACCTACACCATCACCCCGCCCGGCACCGGCGAGGTCACCCCCGAAGGCGCGTGGCGCGTGGAGCCAGAGGCTCCCTTCGCCTACTGGCGGGGGGACGCCGAATACTCGGAGGTCACGGGGCTGGTCTACTTCCTGGGCGGGCGAAAGTCTGACGGGAATGATTACCCGGACGTCTGGGCCTTCAATCCCCAGAGCGGCGTCTACACCGATACCGGCACCGATATGCCCGCCGCCGTGACCAACTACATCATCGCCCGCCTCACCGATGGGGATGAGCGCGAGGTGCTGGTCACCTTTGGCGGTTATCGCGAGTCGACGAGCGGTTTCACCGACATCGTGCAGGGCTATTACCCCGACGACAATACCGTCGCCCTCTTCGTGGACGATCCGCTGTCGGTAGCCTCAATACCAGGCGGCGTGGCGGTGGTGGATAACAAAGCCTACGTCTTTGGTGGCACTGATGATTCCAGCCTGCTCGACAGCACCCACATCTTTGATCCCACCGCCGCCGATGGGAACCGCTGGAGCGCCGGCCCGGCGATGAATCACGGGCGCCGCTATATCCCCAGCGCCGTGGTCGATGGCGTCATCTACGCGCTGGGTGGGGACATACCTGGCGGCCTGGGATTGGTCGCCGTCACCATCACGGAAAAGCTGGACACCTCGGCTGGCTCCCCGTCCTGGGAAGAGGCCGGCGTGGCCCCGATGCCCGTCGCCTGCGATGAGGCCCCGGCTTTCGGCTTCGACACCACGGACACGCACGCGCTGGCGGGCAGTGTGGTCATCGCCGGTTGCGGGCACTGGTCCGACGAGAGCGGTTTATCGCTGCGTTACGACACGGTCCGGGATCAATGGGACACAAACTTCCCCTGCCTGAATCAGGCGCGGCGCAATCACGCCGGTGCGTTGGTGCCCAGCGATGATGGCGTGCCTGGCATGTGGGTCTGGGGCGGTCGATACCTCAACGATTCCAACATCCTCGACATGCCTGAGCACTATGTCTTGAGTGAACTGAGCTGGGCTGTGCCCGCGGGCACGACGGGGGCAATCGACTTTACCAAGTATCTCGCCGTCACGGACCGCGATTGGGAGGAGACTGAGCTCAAGGAGACTGTGTGGATAGAGGATAGCGTCTTCGAGAGTCGGCCCGTCTCTCTGCCCAAGGGCGAGCAGAGCTACCTGCCGCTGGTGATGCGGGAGGCCGCTTCGCCATAACATATCTTCGACCGGAAGATGTGGGGCCTGTTATGCACTTGTGTCCTTGCGTGGAGTTTTCATAAAGTGAGCGTCAGAATGCCGTCAAGTTTCCCCGGCGAATCGTGGTATACTGATGCCGAATGAGAGATAGCTTCTCTTCTTCTCCTCCTTTTGATGAGAGCCGAGGGATGATCCCCTCGGCTCTTTGGCTTTTCAGAAATAAAGCTACCTGGTATCTTATCAATGACCTGGGGTCACCTTGGTCTTGCCGGGTTACAAACCCGACGCGAGCGCCCCGGAATACTGAGAAGATACGGGACATGGAAATAAATATTCTACCTGCGCCGCTCCTGCTGGATTGCCAGATCCAGAGGGAGCAGGGTGGTAAATTATTTCTTTCTGAATCCCTACGCTACCTATGCTGCTGCAAATGCTCCTCTAAGCGCTCCAATGCCTCCGGCATGTTCTCGCGCCCAAAGCCGATGCGGAAGTGATTTTCGTGATCCTCGAAGAGATGTCCGGGCAACAGCAGCACGCCGGCCTGTTTTACCAGATTTTCGCAGAAATCCTCGACATCTCCCTTGAGCAGGCGCGGGAACGCAATTGGCCCGGCCTTGGGCCGCTGCCAGGTGAAGCGATCCGCGTGCCGCTCAAAGAAATCATCGAGCAGCGCCAGGTTGTCGGTGATGATCTCCACGTTGCGCCCCGCTAGTTTCCCTCGATGACGCAGGGCCAGCTCGGCCAGGAACTCGCTCGGCGCACTGTTGCAGATGGTGGTGTAATCCTTCAACGCCGCCATCCGCTCGTAGACCTCCGCGTTGCGCGTCGCAATCCAACCGATGCGCAATCCGGCCAGACCGTAGGTTTTCGACATCACGCCGAGCGAAACCGCCCGCTCGTCGAGATCACAGACAGCGGGCAGACGATCCTCCAGGGCGTACTCCGACTCGCGATAAACCTCGTCGGAGAAGAGTATGATGTCGTGGGAGCGTGCGATCTCCACCACCTCGGCGAGTTGTTCGTGGGACATCAAATAGCCGGTCGGGTTGTGAGGCAGGTTGATGACGATGACCCTGGTGTTGGGGCGGATGTGGCCCCTCAGTTCGTCCAGGTCGAGAGCCCAGCCGCGCTCCTCGCGCGCTTTCCAGCGCGTCACACGGCAACCGATGCTACTTGCGACAACGGCGAGTGACTGGTAGCATGGCCAATGCACGATCACGTGGTCGCTCGCGTCGAGCGTGGCGTGCATAAAGAGGAAGATGGCCTCCTCGGCGCCGGTATGCACCAGCACTTGCTCCGGTTGGACATTCTGGTAGATTCTACAGATCTCACGTCGCAGCGAGGGGCTGCCCTGTGACTCTGTGTAGCCAAGCCAATGTCCCTGGAACTCATCGAGGGCATGTGGCTCAAGCGCGAGCAGATCTTGAATGGTGAGCGATTCACAATCCGAGGAGCAGAGCAGATACTCGACGGCGAACTCATATTGAGCGAAGTAACGTTCCAGTTTGAAATGGGGTAGTTGCATTTGAATAGATCCTTTCCTAAATCGCGTCAGGCGGTATGCAGATAACGCGCAGATTATAACCCATCCCGGATACAAATAAAAGGGCTCTGCCCACACAGTGCGAGCAGGATGGTGCAATTGCACTAAAGGATTAAAAGCTATGAACGAAAGCAGCCCAACAGGTGAAGATCACAGTCGGCGGGAAATGGAGGGCCAGGAACCCAAACCCCAGCAACAACGAAGCCACCTGGAGCAATTGGCGCAGCAACTGAAGGACGAACAGGCCAAGCTGCGCACCGTCATCCAGAGCGCCCCAGTGGGCGTCATAGTCACGGATGAGCAAGCACGCATCACTCTGACCAATCCGGCCGCCGATACGATCTACGCTCATGCCATTCCCTATGGAGAGGACTTCGATAGTCATACCACCTTGAATCTCCGTCATCCCGATGGCCGGCCCTACGAGGCCCGTCACCTTCCCCTGAAGCGGGCGGCGCTGGACGGCGAGACGCAGACGAACCTGGAGATGATCATCATCCACCTCGATGGCGAAAAGCGCGATTTGCTGGTGGACACTGCCCCGATCCGGAACAGTTCCGGGGAGATCACCGGCGCCATAGGCGTCTTTCGCGACATCACTGAACGGAAGCGCATCGAGAAAGCAGCGATTCGTTACGCTGACCGACTAAAAATACTACATGAAATCGACAAGGCGATCTTGTCCGCACGATCGGCGGAGGAGATCGCCGAAGTGGCCTTGCCCCGCCTACGGGCGCTGGTGCCTTGCCGCAGAGCCAGCGTCGAGCTGTTCAACTTCGCGGCGGGGGAATCAATGACGCTGGCAGTCGATTTCAACGGAGCCACCAGACTTAAAAAGGGGCATCGCACACCATTGGCCAGGACAGGCACCCTGGATAAGCTCCAAAGTGGGCAAGTCCAAGTGATAGAGGATCTGCGCACACTCTCGGCCTCACCGCTGACCGATCCGCTGCAAGAGGAGGGCTTGCGCTCCTACGTCAGCGTACCTCTACGAGTGCATGGCGAACTGATCGGCGCGTTAAATCTGGGGATGACGAAAAAAGGCCCCATCACGTCCGAGCAGATGGATGTCATTCATGACATTGCCGATCAACTGGCAATCGGCATCCGGCAGGCTCAGCTAACGGAAGATGTCCAGCGCTACGCCGATGAATTGGAAATCATGGTGGAGGATCGCACGGCTGAGTTACGGGCCAGCGAGGAACGCTTCCGGACACTCTTCGAGCAGAGCGCCATCGGTATAGCCATCGCTGACCTGGATGGATACATTATCGCCACTAACGCGGCGTTGCAGGAGATGCTGGGTTACACCGAGGAGGAATTCCACGGGAAGACCAAGGTCGACATCACTCACCCCGACGATGTGAAGGACTACTCGGAGTTGCACGCTGAGCTGCTGCGCGGAGAGCGTGACGCCTACAAGGTGGAGAAGCGCTACATACGCAAGAACGGCGAGACTGTGTGGGTTCGGCTTGTCGCCTTCCTCGTGCACGGCTCGAGCCAGGAACCTCAGTATGCCATCGGCATGGTGGAGAACATCACCCAGCAGAAGAGGGCCCAGGCCGCGATGATCCAGTCGGAGAAGCTCGCTATGACGGGGCAGTTGGCCGCATCTTTGGCCCACGAGGTCAACAATCCGTTGCAAACGGTCATCGGCTGCCTGGGACTGGCCCAGGAATCGCTGACCACGGACGAGAAAGATGAACTGGAGCAGTATATTGAAATCTCGCTTGAGGAACTGAGGCGGGCGGCCCGTATTGTGGGCCGCTTGCGCGACCTGGGGCAACCGATCGATGACACAGAACCGGAGCCCAGCGACGTCAATGAAGTGATCGACAACGTGCTGAAGCTGACCAGAAAGAAATTGAATAATCGGCATATAGAAGTGATTCGACAAACGGAGGATGATCTACCCAGAGCGAAGCTGTTGCCCGATCGGATACAACAGGTCTTCCTGAATCTGGTGCTCAACGCCATCGACGCCATGCCCAAGGGGGGACGGCTCCAAGTGAGCACGCGCTACGATAGCGGGTCGGATCAAGTGCATGTCAGCTTCACCGACGATGGATCTGGCATACCGGCCGATATACTGCCTCAAGTCTTCAACCCCTTCTTCAGTACCAAACCTGAAGGGATGGGTCTAGGTCTGTTCGTCAGCCGCAACATCGTGGAACAACATGGCGGGCGGATCAAGGTAAACAGCGAGGTAGGGGAAGGCTGCACTTTCGAGGTGCAGCTTCCGATTCAGGCCGCAGGGTCACAAATAAGGGGGAGATAAAGACAGATGACAGATAGCTTGCGCACTCTAGTTGTGGACGATGAGAAGGGCATTCGCTTTTTCCTGAAGAAAGCGCTGGAAAAAGAGGGTCATATCGTGCATACGGCGGCTGATGGCGAGGAGGCACTCGACTATTTGCGGGATACTCAGTTCGATCTGATGATGCTGGACCTCAAGCTGGGCGGTCATGTGGACGGCCTGCGAGTTCTCGAGGCGGTGCGGTGGCGTTGGCCGGCGACGATCGTGATCATCCTGACCGCCCACGGCTCGCTGGAATCGGCCCAGGCCGCGATTGAGGAGGGTGTGGACGGCTATATCCTCAAACCGGTCGAGCCGGAGGAACTGCGAGAGGCCATCGAGGAAGCCCTGGAACGCCGAGAGCGGCTGGTTGAATCCCACACCGAGGCAGAAGCGGAGAAGAAACACCTGCAACGCGGCCCTTTCTTTATCGATCGGGGGAAACACATCGCCACCTTCAAGGGAAAGCAACTGGACCTGACCCACCGCGAGCTAAAGCTGTTGGCCTATCTGATGGAGAACAGTCAGCGTGTAGTGCCGCCGCCGGAAATGGTGCGCGTAGTGCGGGACTATGACCCCCAGGACCTGAGGGAAGCGCGGAAGATCATCAAGTGGTACATCCACCGCCTGCGACAGAAGGTGGAGCCCGATCCCTCCGAACCGCGTTACATCGTCAATGTACGCGGCGTCGGATACCGCTTCGTGGATAGGGGCTTCGAGAGTGGTGAAAGTGAGGAATAGGTCCAACGAAATTCTAACTTAACTAAACTGAATCCAACCCTAAACCTAACCGATCTCACCTACTGATTCCTTTCTTACGTGGTATAATTATTTCAAATCGATATTTAGGAACGACGAGGGCTTACTCAGATTCTTGCTATCCTACACAAGTGCGGCAGGTATGGAAACCTGGGTTTTCGAAGCGATTCAAAAATCGGCGGGTATGGAAACCCGCCCTACATCCT
>CAZANJ010000130.1:6592-7696 GCA_964486415.1 uncultured Anaerolineales bacterium | reverse complement strand
AAATTCGGGGGTTGCAAACCCCCTCTGAGCGAGGGTCTGGTATCTATCCAAAATAGGAGGAAATAATGAGTACCCGAAAGCGTTGGACTTTGACCGTTTTGCTAGTCGCCTTGAGCCTGCTGGCAGTGCAATGCGGCGGGCCGGGCGGACAAGCGCCCCAGGAGAACTTGAAGGTGGCCTTCGTTTATGTCGGTCCGGTGGGCGATCTGGGCTGGAGCTACGCCCACGACCAAGGGCGCCAAAAACTCGACGATGATCTGGATTACGTCGAGACGGCCTACAGCGAGAATGTCCCTGAAGGACCAGACGCGGAGCGCGTCATCCGCGATTACGCCGAAGAGGGCTACGACGTGATCTTCGCCACCTCCTTCGGCTATATGGACTCGGTAATGGCGGTGGCCGAGGAGTATCCCGATGTCCTGTTCGAGCACTGCACCGGCTATAAGACGGCGGAGAACGTCAGTATCTACGACGGGCGAGGCTACGAGGGCTGGTACCTGGCCGGGATCACTGCCGGGCGGATGACCGAGTCGAACGTGCTGGGCTACGTCGCGCCCTACCCCATCCCAGAGGTGGTGCGCAACTTGAACGCCTTCGCTCTGGGCGCCCGCTCCGTCAATCCAGAAGTGGAACTGCACCCGGTCTGGATTATGGACTGGTTCAATCCGCCCGCCGAGCGTGAGGCGACACAGGCGCTGCTCGATACCGGCGCCGACGTGATCGCCCGCGAGAGCGACTCCACTGAGCCGGATAAGTTGGCCCAGGAGAATGGTGCATATGCCATCGGCTATAACGCTATCTCCCAGGAAGTCGCGCCGGACGCCGTGCTGACCGCGCCGATCTGGGACTGGGGCGTCTACTACAAGGATACCGTCGAGAAAGCCCACAACGATGAGTGGGAGACTCGCGCTTACTGGGGCCACATCGCGGACGGGATTATGGATCTGGCACCCTTCGGCGATATGGTGCCTCAGGATGTGCAAGATGAGGTCAACGCCGCCAAGGAGCAGATCATCAGCGGCGAGCTGCACCCCTTCACCGGCCCGATCAAGGATAAAGACGGCGAGCTGCGCGTCGAGGAAGGCGAGACGATGAGCGACGAGG
>CAZANJ010000130.1:5389-6492 GCA_964486415.1 uncultured Anaerolineales bacterium | reverse complement strand
AGGGAGGAGTAGGGATGAGGTCTGCGCAAGGTGGAGCGTCGAGTCAACGGTTGGCGCGTGAGGCGTTGGCCCGTATCCTGCGGGTCGAGCGTTTAGAGGAGCTCTCCATCCCCCGGTTGACCGAGTTGGTGCGGGAGGAGGTCACGGATTATCTGCCCGACGGCACCTATCAGGTCGATCCTCGCAACGGAGCTCGGATTCTGTACCACTCCTCCCGTTCACGTCGGCCCCATGACAACGTGCCAGCGGAGACGGAAGCGCGGGTTCACTCGATATCCGACCGGGAATGCTTCATCTGCCAGGGCCAGACGACGGGCGTCATCGATGTGGCTACTCTAAGCGAAGGCTTCACTTTCATCAACGAAAACCTCTATCCAATCCTCTACCCCTTTGACAATGATGAGCACGTCTCCGGCCTCCATTTCCTCCAGTGGACCTCGTCCCATCACGATAAGGACTGGCACAATATGCCGCCCGCGGATTGTGCCATTGTGATGGATCGGCTGGCCGCGCTGGAGGAAAAGCTGCTCGAGGCCGCCGATTTCGTGGTCATCATCAAGAACTACGGCCATCTCGTGGGCGGCTCCCTCATCCACGGCCATCAGCAGATCGCTTGTAGCAAACTGATGCCCCGGCACTTTGAGGACAACCGCCGCTTTGAGTACGTGCGCGGCGAGAAGTTCTCCGCCCACATGCTGGGCGAGATGCTGGATAATCGACCTGAGCTGATCATCAAGGACTACGGGCCGGCGCTCCTCCTGACGCCGTACTTCATGCGCCGTCCATTTGACATGATGCTGATTATCAAGGATACTAGCAAGAAGTACCTTCACCAACTGGACGGGCCTGAGCGCGCCGCCGTCGCCGAGGGCTGGCATGACGCCCTCCGCGCCATTCACGCCATCATGCCGCGCATAGGCCGGGAGCTGGCCTACAATGTCGTCACCAGCAACGGCCCCGGCGCTGGGCTCTACTTCGAGTTTCTGCCCTACACGCAGGAGATCGGCGGTGTGGAACATCTGGGCCTGTTCGTATGCCAGGAACTGCCAGAGCGCGCAGCCGCCCAACTACGGGAGGAAATTGACGGGTGAGCGAGAAGACAT
>CAZANJ010000130.1:0-5289 GCA_964486415.1 uncultured Anaerolineales bacterium | reverse complement strand
AAAGGAGCAAGCATGCATATTGGATTTTTGAATCCGCAGGGTAACTTTGACCCCCAAGATAGCTACTGGACCGAGCACCCCGACTTCGGCGGCCAGCTCGTTTACGTCAAATCAGTGGCGCTGGCGATGGCCGAGCTGGGACATCGCGTCGATATCCTCACCCGCCAGATCATCGACCCTGAATGGCCCGAATTCACCGAGCCCATCGCCGCCTATCCCTCCGCTCCCAATGTGCGCATTCTGCGCTTGCCCGCCGGCCCCGACCATTTTCTGCGCAAGGAGCTACTTTGGCCCCACCTGGTGCGAGAATGGGTGCCCAACCTGATCGACTTCTACGAGGCGGAGAGCGATATGCCAGACGCTTTCACGGCCCATTATGGCGACGGGGGGCTCTGCGGCGCGCTGATCGAGGAGGAAACGGGCACACCCTTCACCTTCACGGCCCACTCCCTCGGCGCGCAGAAAATGGACAAGCTGAAGGTCTCGCCGGAGGAGACCGCCGACGGCACCGGATTAGCTGAGATGGACGCCCATTTTCACTTTGGGAGAAGGCTGATGGCCGAACGATTGAGCATGAACCGCTCCGCCGTCAACATCACCAGCACGCGCCAGGAGCGCTTCGAGCAGTACAGCCACCACGCCTACCGGGGCGCAGTGGACGTCGAGGACGACCGGCGCTTCTCCGTGATACCGCCCGGCGTCAATCTGGACATCTTCGGCGCCGACGCCCGCTCCGAAAATAAGGATCAGACCCAGCAGCACATCGAGGAGCGACTGGCGCGGGACATCGACGAGGGACGCCGCGAGCTGCCCGCCATCGTGGCCTCCAGCAGACTCGACCACAAGAAGAATCATCTGGGGCTGGTACAAGCCTTCGCCCAGAGCGAGGAATTGCAGGAACTGGCAAACCTGATTTTGATCACCGGTGCCCTAGACAACCCACTACACGAAGACGCAGCGGCCCGCCCCAGCGAGCGCGAGGTGCTCGCTCAGATTCGCGAAGTGGTCGAGGCCCACGATCTCTGGGGCAAGGTCAGCGCCTTCGCCCTGCGAGGACAGCCGGCGTTGGCGGCGGCCTATCGTTTCCTGTCCCGGCGCGGTTCCGTCTTCGCGCTGACAGCCCATTATGAGCCTTTCGGATTGGCGCCGCTGGAGGCAGCGGCGGCCGGCTTGCCGGTGGTGGTGACGCAGAACGGCGGCCCCAGCGAGAGCCTGGTGGACGGCGGGACAGAGTACGGCGTGCTGGTCGATCCCGCCGATCCCGCCGACATCGCCCACGGGCTCAGGCGCGTGCTGGGCGACGATGCGGCGTGGGAGCGCTTCGCCCGGCGCGGTCGGCAGCGGGTGCTGGATCTCTACACCTGGGAGCGCACGGCGGAGAACTACCTGAACATAATCAAGGAGATCGTGGCTGCCCCAGGCGCCCGGCGCACGGCTGAATTATTGCCCATCCATCCCTACTTCCGCGCTCCGAAGCCCGAAAATGACATCTCGTTGGCCGAACTGAGTGAGCTCTATTTCCCATCCCAATAGCCGTCATAATTTCGCGTCGCCGGTTCGTCCGACGCGAAGTCGAAAGTGAGTTAAGCCAAACATGAACATCCCTCAAGGTGACCTGGACCTCATCGCTATCGGCGAGACCCTGATCGATCTCATCTCCGTTGAAGAGGCGGAATCGTTGCACGACGCTTATACCTTCCGAAAATACCAGGGGGGCTCGCCGGCCAATATCGCCGTGTACGTAGCCAAGCTGGGCGGCAAATCGGCCATCATCTCCAAGACCGGCATTGGGGCCTTCGGGCAATTCCTCAAGGGAGAACTGCAAAGCTCCGGCGTGATAACGGACTATATGGTGATGGATCATCGCGTGCATACAACCATCATCTTCGTCTCCCGCACCACAGGCACGCCGGACTTCGAGGCTTTCCGGGATGGCGATTATCGCCTTGAGCCGACGGAAGTGAGCCCAGAGGCCATCGCGCGCGCCAAGGTGATTCACGCCTCGACCTTCTCGCTCTCTCGCCCGCCCTGCCGCGCGGCGGTGGAGAAGGCATTCAAGCTGGCGGCGGAGCAAGGGAAGATCATCTCGCTCGATCCCAACTACAGGCGCCAAATCTGGCCCAACTACCGGGAGGCGAAAGATACCCTGCGCCGTATGTTGGGCTACGCCACCATCACCAAACCTTCGCTGGATGACGCTCAATCCGTCTTCGGCGCGGGTGAAGCGCCGGAAACTTACATCACGATGTTCCACGAGATGGGGCCTGAAATCGTCGTCCTGACTATGGGCGCCGATGGCATTCTCCTCTCCGATGGCGGCGAACCGGCTCATATACCCGCCT
Source organism: uncultured Anaerolineales bacterium (assembly GCA_964486415.1). Lineage (GTDB taxonomy): Bacteria > Chloroflexota > Anaerolineae > B4-G1 > B4-G1 > CAZANJ01. The sequence goes on along the minus strand of CAZANJ010000130.1, from coordinate 2,947 downwards.
TGCCCGTGGAGGTAGTCGACGCCACCGGAGCCGGGGATTCTTTCTGGGCCGGTTTTCTGGTCGCCCTTCTCGACGGCAACCCGCTGGAACGCTGCGTACTCTTCGCCCGCGAAATCGTCGGACAGAAATTGACTACTGTCGGCCCATTGCCCGACACTCTCGATAAAGAATCAGTCTACGCCAAGCTCGGATAAGGTGCAACGCACTTCAGATAGCCAGTGTCTTGTATCCTATTCGACAGGATTAACAGGATTTACAAGATTTATGAGCAGAAAAATTTGTTGATCTTGTAAATCCTGTCAAGCCCTTTTTAGGTTCTGGCTCGTCCAGGTTAGGAGGTAGAGGTTATGGAAATTGAAGCGAAGTTCGCCCTACCTGATGTGGAGACCTTCCATCAGTTGCAAGCAGTCAGTCACATCGCCGGATTCGCTCTATCTGCACACCAAGTACAACAGGTGCATGATACCTATCTCGACACGATTGAACGGTCAATTATGAAGGCCGGATACACCTGTCGCCGCCGCGAACAGGAAGCGGAGGTGCTGATCACGCTCAAGGAGCTGGGCGATTTGGGGGGCGCGGTCCACCGACGTGAGGAATTTGAGATCACGCTGCCAGCCTACGCACCTCCGGCGCAATGGCCCCAGAGCCGGGTGCGCGACTTCGTGCTGGAATTGATCGGCAAGGCGCCGCTGATACCCCTCTTCGATCTCCAACAGATCAGGGTTTTCCGCCGAATGAGCCAGGGCGAGCTGCCGGTGGCCGAGCTAAGCCTCGACCAGGTGCATTTGACCATCGAGGAAGAAAAGCGAAGCTACCTTGAGATGGAGGTTGAGTTAGCGCCACAAGGTAACGACGATGATATGGCCACCATCGTGAACTACTTGCAAGAAAAATGGGGGCTGATACCCGAACGCCGCTCGAAGTTCGAGCGCGCGCTGGAACTCCTGGACGAGAGTATCTCCGAGGGTAGCTTGTTGACCTCCCAGGAAAAACTCATCTGCAAGCAGATCGCGCAACGGGATGATGTCTATGGCCCACGCGCTCAAGGTCTGCTGGCTCTGGATAGGGACCTGCCCCAAAACGAGGTCGCCGAACATGCTGGCCGGTCACAGCGAACTGTGCGCCGCTGGCTCTCGGCCTTCCACGAGGAACGCCTACACGTCTTTCCAGATCAAGTCCTGGAGGAGGTCGGTGTGACGCTGGTATCTGAGCCGCCCCAGATCGAAGAACCGCCGGAACTGGAGCCTCAACCACAGCCCAAATCCATCGAGGCCCTGCTCGAACGATATGAGATGGACCGCACGCAGGCACGCAGCGTTGCCAACCATGCATTGGCGCTATTCGATCACCTGAGCCCCTTCCACGGCCTGCCTCCGGAGCGCCGCTCGCTGCTGGAGACAGCCGCGATGGTCCATAACGTCGGCCTGAAATCCGATCCCAAACGCCCTCACAAAGTCGGACGCGACATCCTCCTGACCTATCCCCTCGCCAATATGAGCGGCCAAGAACGCATGACGATAGCTCTGACCACTTACCTCCACCGCAAGCGCCTCACGCCCAAAAAGCTGAATAAAAAGATCTCCAAAAGCGATTTCGCCGACCTCCAAGGAGAGGCACAGGAAGAGGCAATGGCGATGGCCGCGCTGGTGCGCATGGCCTACGGGCTGGATTATTCCCAGACCCATACTAGCGAACTGAGCGAGGTCAAGCTACAGGACGACACAGTCACCATCAAGGTAGACGGCCCTTACGCCACCATAGACGCCGCCCGCGCACAGAAGAAGAGCGATCTCTGGCACATTTTGTTCGATACAGAACTACAGTTCAAGTCAACCCTGGAGGAAATGAAGGAGGCCGAGGCCCAAGCTGATCTGCCAGAGGAAACAGTGCTAGAGCTGACCGACGAGGTGGATGAAACCTCCTTAACCGCGCCCGAAGAGCTCCCCGAACGCCCAGGGATTTCCCCGGACGACACGATGATCGAAGCCGCCCATAAGACCTTCGCCTTCCACTTCCAGCGCATGTTATACCACGAACCGGGCACACGCCTGGGCGAGGACATCGAGGAGCTACACGATATGCGCGTCGCGACCCGGCGGATGAGAGCCGCTTTCCGAGTATTCGAACAATATCTTGATATGAAGCAGCTAAAGTCGCTTCTCAAAGGCTTGCGACGCACAGGGAAACGCCTGGGGGCCGTGCGGGATTTAGACGTGTTCTGGGAGAAGACGCAGCGACACCTCGATGGATTGCCGCCGGAACAACAAACCGGCCTGGAATCGCTGCACGAGGCATGGGAGGCAGAGCGGAAGAAAAAGCGCAAGAAAATGCTGGACTATTTGGACAGCGAGCGCTATGCACAGTTCAATAGGGACTTCGCCCAGTTCCTACAGGCGCCCGACACCGGAGAGTTGCCCAGCCTGACGAAGAAGGGCGAAGCGATACCCCGCCGCTTACGACATGTCGCGCCAATGATCATTTACGAGCGCGTGGCAGATGTGTTGGCCTACGACGAATGGGTGACCAGGCCCGACGTACCGCTAAACCGCTTGCACCGCCTGCGCATAGCGGCCAAGCGGTTGCGCTACACGCTGGAGTTCTTCGAGGAGGCCTTGGCCCCACAGACTAAAGACCTGATCAAAGAGATGAAAAAGCTGCAAGATCATCTGGGGGATCTGCAAGACGCTATGGTGGCCAGCGAGCTGTTGCGCGATTTCCTGACCTGGGGAACTTGGGGACATGCCAAGGGCGAGAAGGCTCCGCTGCCCAAGGAGCCCATCGTCGCGCCCGGCGTCGCAACTTATATGGCGGATAAGCAGACGGAGCTCCAGCGTCTGCTGGACACATTCCCCCAGACCTGGGCCTATTTCCAGAGCCCTGAATTCAAGCAAGCGGTCGCCGTGGCAATCACATCCCTGTGAGCACCAAAATCGTAGGGGCAACC
>CAZANJ010000129.1:0-7704 GCA_964486415.1 uncultured Anaerolineales bacterium | reverse complement strand
CAATGGGGCTCATTTTCACAGATTAAGAAGTGTGTTAGAATAGCGAATAGCGAATAGCGAATAGCGAATGGAGAATGGAGAATGGAGAATAGCGAATGGGGAATGGCGATTGGTTTCTTTACGCGCTGCGTTGTGCCGATGATACGCTCTACACCGGCGTCACCACGGACCTGACACGGCGGCTGAAAGAGCATAACTCCGGACGGGGCGCACGTTATACCTCTGGTCGCGGCCCGGTCGAACTCATCGCCGCCTGGCGCTTCCCGGATCGCAGCGCTGCGCAGCGGGCCGAAGCCCGCTTTCGGCGCTTGCCTCGTGCGCGAAAGCTAGCACTGGCAGCGCAGGAGCGCCCCTTCGATGGCACAGATTTTTACTTCGACGAAAACATATCCCCGCTCCGTTTTTGCACCCACTGCGGCGGCTTGCTGAAGGCTACCACTCCCCCCGGCGGGCGCTCATATTACAAGTGCATAGACTGTGGTCGCAATCAGTACCGTAACGCCAAGCCCTGCGCGGGCGCCTTGATCGTGCGCGATGACCGCATCCTGCTGGTGCAGCGGGCTATATCGCCCTATCAGGACTATTGGGACATCCCCGGCGGCTTCCTTGAGGTCGATGAACTTCCTGAAGATGGCGCCATCCGCGAGGTGCAAGAGGAGACTGGCCTGGAGGTGCGACTGACCGATCTGTTCGGCTTTTACATCGATCGCTACGGAGAGTATGGACGCGGGGAGTATTGCTTGAACATCTACTTTCTGGCCGAAGTCGTAGGTGGAGAGGAGAGCTTGACCGAAGAATCGGCGGATCTGGCCTGGTTTGCACCCGATGAATTGCCAGATCAAATCGCTTTCGAGCACGCCCGCCACGTCTTGGATCAGTGGGCGCAGAGCGTGAAAGCAAGAGATAATAAGGAGGGAGTATGAACATCGGTATCATTGGCGCTGGTATCACCGGCCTGACGGCCGCTTACGATCTGACAAAGCGGGGTCATATCGTCACAGTTTATGAAGCGCGACCCTATGCCGGCGGATTGGCCGCTGGCTTCCGCGACGAGGGATGGGATTGGCATCTGGAGCGCTTCTATCATCACTGGTTCGCATCCGATGATGAGATCATTTACCTCATCGATGAGTTGGGCCTGCGCGACCGGCTTTTCTTCCCTCGGCCCACCACCTCCATCTATTACCAAGGTCACATCTATCCCTTCGATAGTGCCCTGCGGGTCCTCCAGTTCACGCCCTTGCCCCTGGTGGATCGGTTGCGCGTAGGCCTGGTCACACTTTACCTGCGGCTGATCCGTGACTGGCGACCTCTGGAACAATTCTCTGCGGCCGAATGGACCCGCCGCGCCGTCGGTGAACGGGCCTATCGAGTTCTCTGGCGCCCGCTCCTTATAGCCAAGTTCGGCGAGGAGCATTATCGAGATGTGAGCATGGCCTGGTTCTGGGCCCGAATCTACAAGCGCACCTCACGGCTGGGGTACTTCGTCGGTGGATTTCAGGCCTTCATCGATCTGCTCGTCGATAGGGTTCAGGCCCAGGGGGGCATCGTGCATTTCAACGCGCCCGTGCGCGCTATCCACCGCGAGGGGGAGCGACTGCGGTTGAGGATACCGGTCGGCGACGTGCGGCACGACCGCATCATCGCCACGTGCTCGCCGCACATGCTCCTGGAGCTGGTGCCTGAATTGCCGCCCGACTACGCCTCCGACCTCGCGGCGCTCAAGTCGATGGGCGCGGTCGTGATCGTGCTGGCCCTCCGCCGCCGCCTGACCGATGGGCATTACTGGATCAATCTCCCGAAGGGGGAGGAGATGCCCTTTATGGGACTGGTGGAGCACACCAATTACATCTCCCCGGAGCATTACGGCGGCGATCACCTGGTCTACTGCGGCGACTATCTTCCGCCCGACCATCCCTACCTGGATTATACCGAGGAGCAGTTGCTGGATGTCTACCGGCCGGGTCTGGTCAAGATCAATCCTGATTTCACTCCCGATTGGATACGGGCTAGTTGGATGTTCGCGGAGCGATATGCGCAGCCGGTGCCGGTGCTCAACCACTCGCGCAACGTTCCGGTGCTGAGGACGCCTATACCTGGATTGTGGATGGCGAACATGAGCCAGGTCTATCCCTGGGATCGGGGGACGAATTACGCGGTGGAAATGGGGCGCCGTGTGGCGCTTGAGGTGGTGGGGGTGTTGTGAGTTGTAACTTTCGTTTGCAGTGAGCGAATTCACGACCCCGAATACTCCAAAAAGGCCGTTTGGGAGGCCACTGCAAAATACCGCTTCACCCATTGCGAACGAAAGTTGCAGCCCCAAGTGGAAAAGCAAAAGGTGCGACGCGCTTACGAGCGCGTCGCACCTTGAATTATCTTTCGGTCGTGATTATTACTGATAGACCGGTCGAATGCCTTTGTATACACGTCGTCCTGCCAGTGTGCGTAAAATCACCCTTGGCCGACGGCCTGTGATGTGGCCTAGCTCCCGAGAGGTCAATGGCTTGTTACCTCCCGCCAGAAAGGCTCTAAATACTGCGTCGACCAAAGGGAGGCCTTCGGTGATGTAATCGGGCTGCTTGCTACAGTGGATTCGCATGACGTGTTGCAGTCCGTTCACTCTTCGCACTTCCCCGGTCTGTTCATCTATCCAGTCGATCTTCTCCTGGGCGTCGAAATCCTTCCCGAAGGCTTTCCGATGTTCCTTGCAGAGGTGGGACTTTAGCTCCACGTTGATTTGTAAGCCTTGTCGATCCCACCATCCGTAATCTATGTGGAAGGGCGTATCAATATCGGGTTTCACCAGTGTGGGCAGCCTCGTGGGGATGAGCATCTCTTTCATAGTCTGAATTACTCCCCTCCTGGTCCGGTATGCAGAACCCAATAGTTGTCTCCCACAGGCGCGTACTTATCATTCTCGACCAACCTGGCCAGCATCGGCCCGGGTGGCGTGCGCATAGCGACATTAACCGCGCTGTAGAGTGTGGCGGCGTGCACATTCCCTTGTGGACTCAACTTTACCAGTTCGGGGAAAATCTCATCGACCAGTTGTCTAAGCGTGATGCCTTGCTCCTGTGTGCGTTGCCGGATTGTGTCCAGTTCAGAGAGCGGCCCGGTTGCTATTACCATGAGCTCATCATATTCACAAGTCATGCGTTCCCTGTGCATCTCAAAGGTCAGCCTTCCATCTTTCGGGAAAGCCACTCGCACCCATTCGCGCCTTGAGCGGCGGCTGCGCGGCTGGATGAAGATCTGTCCCTTTTGTGCCCCAGGTGATAGCTCCAGGTAGGTCCCGACTGGGATATTGTTTTTTCTGTACCATTCCTCTAGGCCGTAAACGTAGCGCTCCTTACGGATTGTCCACCCCGGCATTTCTTCGCCTGTATCACCGTCCACAAAAGTAAAGCGGATGCGTTCAGTGTGTCCGGTGGGGAATATCTTCGAAAGATTGCTGGAAATCGGCAAGGTGCCTGATCTCCAGTGAGGGTAGGTCAATACGATTGTCTCCAGGTTGGAAGGCGTCGGCGGTGGCTCCAGCTTGGACCATTCATCATCCAGTTGTTCCACCAGAGAGTGCATCTCGCTGGTCAGCAGGGCCGGGGTATATTTTATGGGTCTGTAGCGTAGATATTGCGGCGTAGTGAGCACCGCTTCTGGCTCCAGACGATGCAGGAACCACATAACCTCGCCGGCCGGCCCCACTTCGTCGAAGCGCTCGTCCTTCTGGAGTGCGTAGTTGAGGGAGAAAACGCGCAACTGAGGCGATATTTCCTCCGGCAGCTCCACGTCGCCGAGCAATGCCTCTGTCGGCAGCGGGCCGCCATTGGCCACGTCGAGCACCGCCTCCGCCAGGTTTAGATGGCCCTCATGCACCTCCACCAGCAAATCGCGGCGGAACCATTTTCCGGCCAGCCGGACGAAGGTGGGATTGGCCTCCAGGTGATGCTCCAATTTCTTCCCCACTTGTGGCCCGTACATTTGGGCCAACTCCTCTGGGGGAATAATTGTCTCACTGACCTCTATTTCGGCGTTGAGCACATGTTTGCCCTTAAACTCGGCGGCGAACTCGTGCTCCTCACCGTTCTCGAACCTCACTTGGATGACCTGGAATTCGTCGTATTCGGGATTGCGACCTGGTCGCAACCCGGTCACCTCTCCGGCCCGATACCCCATGTTTGGAAAGACGACCTGCTGCCCCACTTCATAGCTTTGTTTAGGCTGATATGGGGCGCCCTTTCCGAGGGCGCGCTTTATGGTCGCTTCCTCTTGCCGACTGCGCTGCAAGACTAACGCTCGGCCTAACTCTTCTGCCGAGCGTGGTAATTCATCGTCGACAAGTAGCGTGCTGAGGTGCTGGAGGTCTTCCGGTGTAATCGTAAACTGTTCGTCCCAATAAGCAGGATCCTGTGTCTTACGTTGAATCAATCTCCGTCTCCCACATACAAATCATCAAAATACCAGCGCGATTATACCAGGTTCGGTCTGGTTTGACAAATGTAATCGCTTGAGGCATACTGCAACTACAGGCTAAATCTAAGGAGGTGAGCCATGCAGGAAAGGAAGTCGCGCCATCCTGGGTTAACGGTGGTGCAAGTCGCATACGGTCTTGATCGGGGAAAAGTTATCAAGGCCAGTCTGGAGAGCGCGGGTATCCCGGCCTTGCTGGATTATGAGAGCATGGGGCCGATCCTCGGCATTCTGGCCGATGGCTTGGCGGAAGTGCGCATCCTGGTGCATGACGAGGATGTTGAGGATGCGCTCAATCTCCTCGAAGAGCTTTCGTGGGATGAAGAGATCGAGGAAGTTTAGGGCGGGCTCGCTGGTTGCTTGAGACCTTCACTTGCTCAGCTCCCGTGTCACCAGGCCGACTAATAGAAGCGCTACCCCGACGAGCAGCAAGCTTATCGATCCCCACGTCACCGGGCCCCCGGCCGGCGGAAGAACCGGCGCCGGCGTGACCGTCGGCGTGGGCGTGACCGGGCGCACTTCAAAATCGACGACTAGGTGGGGCCTTATGTCGGGCTCTTCGACCTGGGGCCAGTAGGCCGCGAGAAGGTCCCCGGCCGCTTCCGGGTTCGCGTCGGGGCGGGGCGCAGAGGCCAGCACCAGCCCGTAGTTGGGCACCTCGTTCGCCAGCCATGCCCGCATCAGCGCGGTGACGTTCCACGTGAGCCAGGTCCCTTCCCCTTGCCCCATAGTCACCGATGCAGCTGAGGGCGGCAATGACGTCGGCGTGGGGGGAGCAGTTGTCGGCGTGGGCAGTGGCGAATCCGACTGTGTTGGAGTGGGCGCTCCCTCTGGTGTGGACGTGGGGGTCACAGTCACCGTCGGCGTGAGTGTCGGCGTGGGCGTCCCCGTGATCGTTTCCGTGACAATGACCGTGATGCTCCCATTTTTGAGAGAGGTAGCGATGGCCTCGCCCTCGTAGTCGGTCAAGTAGAATTCCTCGAAGCGCAGGGCCGATTCCCCGATCTCCTCGGCCAGGAAGGTGATCGCAGCCAAATTGCCGCTACCGCTGACCGGTTCAGTGGGCTCCAATTGCTCAAGGCTGAAGTATATCTCTCCCTCATCTTGGTAAACGATATTCTCCGCCACCAGGTCTGGGCTGAGAAACGTACCGGCCTGTATCTGTATATCCTCGCTATCCGGGGCGGCGTCGACCACCTTCAGAAGCTCCGGGTCGAAGCTCAGGTGCATATCGACCTGGTACAGATTGGTCACATCCTCGACGCTGATATTGACCACCTGCGTGGTTCCCAGCTCCATCTCCAGTTCGGGTAGGTTGACGGTCGCCGCTGTGGTCTCCGAGTTCATCCCGGGCTGGATCATCGCGTGACCGGCGAGCTTGGAGGAACGCGCGGCGGCCTCCATCGTAGCGGTGAGCGTGGCGGTGGGCAATAAAGGTCCCATCGCCTCGAGGCGGGCTTCCCTGATCACGATGGGATTGGGGAGCAGGTCGGGCCAGTCGGCCGGGTCCTCGCTCCAGACCTCTGTGCCAGCCTCTTTTTCCCAGGGCGCGAGGGCGCGATAGACGCCGAACTTCGCCTTCCCGGTGTCCGAGGCGGCGTTTACGTGTACGTGAAGCGTGGCCCGCATGACATCGGTGCCCGGCGGGAACATATCGAGAGGGAAATGCATGTAGGTTCGCGCTCGTGCTATCTCGCCATCGGCGGTGCGATAGACGCCCCAGGGCAAGGGTTGAGTGTCGATGGGAGCCGAGACGCTTTCCAGGGGGATGGTGCTCACGCCCACGCTCCGGTCGGGCCAAACTTGCAGCGTGCGGGATGAAGGGGCCATCAGCCCGATCAATCCCAGCGCCAGCAAAGTTACGCCCAACGGTACGCCAAAATGACGGTTCACGAACACCTCCTGTCGGCTACGGGCCGCTCCCGTCTTGCTCTGTTGCCATTTCTATTTCCTCTCCCAAGGGAGGCAGGTCCTCCAGGCTTTCCAGCCCGAAGTGCTGAAGAAATTCCGGTGTGGTGGCGTAGAGGAAGGGTTGGCCTATCGTGTCGGCCCGACCAGAGCGCTCGATCAGCCCGGCGCTGAGCAACGTGCGCAGAACGCTGTCGGAGCCGACGCCTCGGATGGCTTCAATCTCTGGGCGGGTGACCAGCTGGCGGTAGGCGATGATGGACAGCGCCTCAAGCGCCGCTTGTGAGAGGTAAACGCGCGCCTCCAGGCCCAGGAAACGCTCGACCTGTGGCGCGGCCTGCGGCGCGGTGGTGAGCTGCACCCGATTGTCGATCTGTTGCAGCCGCAGCCCCCTTCCGGCGTAAGCCTCCTCCAGCTCGGCGAGGGCCTTTTCCACTCGCCCGGTCGTGATTTCTAGTGCCTCTGCCAAGCGGTGAGTTGAGACGGGCTCGTCGGCCACGAAGAGCAGACTTTCCACCTGCGCCGGTATGGGTAGCAGCCCGTTTCCTTTCACCGCAACGATCCGCCGCTCTCCTCCTCCAGCGTTGTCCCTTCGACAAGATTATGACGATCTTGTTCGGGTGTGGGAACCTGTTTCTTCTTGGGCTCCTTGGGGTGGGGAACGGCGCGCAAATTGACCTTGGGCGGCTGGGAAAGCTTGAGGCCCATCGTCTCTTCCACCACGCGCCGGGCGGTCTCCACGATCTGCTCGGCCTTCTGCGGCACGTCGAGCTTGGCCGCCATCTCAACGTCCAGCTCGACCGTCACGCCGCCGCGCTTGGCCGCCACGCTGGACTTGGAGCGCAGCACGCCCGGAAGCTGATCGACCTCGTAGTTCAGCCGGTCGGCGATGGAGGCGACGCTGATTTTCACCTCGCCCCCGCTGGTCTGCTCGACCTGGATGGACTTCGGCGCGCGCCGGCGGATCTCCAGGATGATGAGCAACACGAAGACGACGTCCAGTGTCAGAGCGACGAGAATGCCCAGCGGGATGCGGATGATGGGCCGCAGGCGGTTGAAGAAGTCGGCCAGTCCATCCATTTGTCGCGAGAGCGTGTCAACTGTCCGGATGGGAAGCACAGATGAGAGGGTACATACTACGATGGCGATTAAGAGCAATATCACGATCACGACACGGTTGAAAGTATTCATTGTTCAGCCTCCTGTGATTTCATGGCGGATTAGTTCCGACGCCGCCCCAAAGCCGAGCGTATGCGGCGCCTGCTGTGGACCAAAAAGCCAGTCCATTATAACATTCTCCGTTGCTTTGGACAACGCAGGTGGCGGGTA
>CAZANJ010000128.1:5173-7713 GCA_964486415.1 uncultured Anaerolineales bacterium | reverse complement strand
TCCCGCCCCTGCGAACGCGCACCGGCCTGAAGATCCGGTGCTGGAATATTTCGCTGAGAGCTTTACACCAGCGCCGTCTGTTTCACGGTGGCGCTATGCGCTCGAACGCCACTTCCACCACCGCCCGCCCCTCCAGCGTCAGGCCGAAGCTGATCACGCCCGGCGCCTCCGTCACGGCGGTCTGGGGCCGACCGGCGACGTAGGCATCGGCCACGCGCCAGCCCTGCGGCAGCGTGAACAAAACCCGCCCAAACTGCCGCCCCGTCTTCTCCAGCACGGTCCTAATGCGCACGCCAGAATCCGCAATCTGCGATTTGCAATCTGCAATCTGCAACTCGCAATCCGCAATCTCCACTGCTCCCTGGCAAATGTGGAACGTCGTCGTCAGCAGATCGGGCCGCTCGGAGACGGGCTTGAGGAGCAGCACCGCCGTCTCGTGCGGCTGATGGCGGCGGATGGTGACCGTCTCCTCGAACACGCCCAGGTAGCGGCGGCGCCAGTAGTTGTAGACGTGATAGCGGCCCGGCGGCAAGTCCAAACTGGCCCGCACGGTCGTCTCGACGGTGCGATCATCCCAGTTGACCAGCCCCGCGACCCACCAGCGCCCCCAATCCCGCTCGACCGGTAGCAGGAGCGTGCGTGGCATCTGGCGCTCGAAGAGATCGAGCGGGCGGGCGGATGTACCGGTCGGCGGCAGCGTCTGGCGCAGGTACTCGATCCGTCCCGCCTGCACCTGTGGCAAGTGATCGGAATCGAGCGTCAGGCCGCCCAGCAGCGCGACCAGCGTCGCCAGCGTGCGCACCTCGTTCAGCGTCAGGTCCATACTGTCGCCGCGCTGACGCACCAGCACGCAATCGGGATCGTTGGCCCAGAGCCGCCCGTGGAGGGGCGCGCGGGTGATCCCGTTGCACAGCGCGTTCCTGGTGGAGACGGCGGAAAGGTCATTTCGCCAGATGGGATACCAGTTGGGGTCCACGTCCGGCCCGATGCGCATCCCGTCCACCAGGCCCACGCACGGCCCCAGCGGCGCTCCGCAGCCCAGCAGGAAGGCGTCGTCGCCGATGGCCTCGCGGATCACCCTAACGCCCCGCCGCAGCGCCTGAGCGCGGGTGGCGGTGGGATCGTGGCGGCGACCGGGCCGCGCGGCGGAGAAGATGAAATCGATCTTGAAGAGCTCGACGCCCCATCGGGAGCGCATATGCTCAAAAGTCTCCCGCAGCCAGCTCAGCGCCTCGGGATGGGTGCAATCGAGCGCGTAACACTCGACGCCCCAGTGGACCCAGCCCAGCACCGGCTCGCCGTTCGCATCGCGCAGGAACCAGTCCGGGTGCGCGGCGAAGAGCCGGGAATCAGCAGCCGCTCCAAATGGCGCGGTCCAGATACCCACCTGGCGCCCGGCCCGGCCGATCGCCCGCGTCGCCGCTTCCATCCCGGCGGGGAACTTCTCCCCGTCCAGCGAGAGCCAGTCCCCGATGGCGGTCTGATAGCCGTCGTCGATGAGGATCACATCCAGCCCCAGGGCTTGCTCGGTGATGAAATCGACGTTATCCAGCACCTCCTGGGCCGTGTTCTCACCGTAGAAATAGTACCAACTGCACCAGCCGGTGGGCGGATCGGCGGGCAGCCGGGCCTCCATCTCCCTACCGGCGCGTCCGGCCCAGTCCTCCAAGAGCGCCAGTGGATCGGGGCCGGTTCGCACCCAGAGCCGTTCGGAGCGGAGCCGCTCGCCGGGGCGCAGGATCGCGCCGTCCAGGTGGCAGCGCGCGGTCAGGGCCGCGAAGTCATCCCCCGCCAGCTCCAGCCTGATCTCGCCGAGCTGATCGGCCAGCGTCACGAAGCCCAGCAGCAGCGCTTGAGATTCCGCGCCCGAGGCGCTTATCACGGTCACCCATTCGCTGTTGAGAAGGCCGGGTTGATCAGCGTTCTGATCTGAATGTGGCCGGTGCTTCCGGCGGTATTCGGGAGTCTGAGGGGGCGTGTAGCCGCCCGCGTCCTCGTCGAGGCTGCGGACGAAGGTGGGCGTCCAGGACTGCCAGCCGTGCTGGTAGAAGCTCCAGCTTCGCGGTGGCGCTCCAAGGTCACAGGCATCGCCCTCATCGGCGCGGACGGCAAGCACATCGAGCCTATCGAGCGCCACATCTTCGGCCCCGACGTTGGCGACCTCAAGCCAGACATCGTGGCCCTCGCCCTCGCCCTCGCCCTTGGGCTCCCAGTGCCAGATCGCCTCCAGCCCGTGGGAAGCTACGAGCTGATCGGCCTCGGTCAAATGGAGACTGAACTCCTCTCCGGATACACTCCCTCTCCCCCAGGGGAGAGGGTAGGGGTGAGGGGGAGAAGAATGTGGAGCATCTGTCATTGTCATCTTACACCTCGCATATCAGCTCAGCCGATGTATATCGCTCCTGGCATCCGCCAGCGCCAGGGGTTCCAGAAAATAGGGGACACAGAACAGATTATAGCATAGCGTAGCGATTGAAAAAAGAATATGAGTGTGCTATACTCGTATTACTACTCGGCGGCGTTCGGGCAACCACAAGGGT
>CAZANJ010000128.1:0-5073 GCA_964486415.1 uncultured Anaerolineales bacterium | reverse complement strand
GGGCAACCACAAGGGTTGCCCCTACGAGGTGCGATTATTTTTCGTGTCAGAATGGAGGTGTCAAAATGTCGAAAGGTAAGGCGTCCAAAATTCTCGTGACCGGCGCCTGTGGTCAGATCGGCTCCGAGCTGTCGCTGGCCCTGCGCGAGAGACACGGCGACGAAAACGTCATCGTCACCGACATCAAAGAGCCCCCTCCGGAACTCCGCAGCGGGCCGTTCGAGTTCTTGAACGTGACCCAGCGCGGGGCCATCGGCTCGGTGGTGGATCGCTACCAAGTCGATACGATCTACCACCTGGCGGCCATCCTCTCCGCCACCGGCGAGCAAAAGCCCCATGTGGCCTGGAGCGTGAATTTGAAGGGCTTCTACAAGGTCTTGGACACCGCCCGGGAACGTAAAGTTTCCCGGGTTTTTTGGCCCAGTTCCATCGCCGCCTTCGGGCCGGAGACGCCCAAGGATAACACGCCCCAGGAGACCGTCATGCGGCCGACGACGATGTACGGCGTCACCAAGGTGGCCGGGGAGTTGCTGGGCAATTACTACGTCAAGCGCTTTGGGATGGATGTGCGAAGCGTTCGCTTCCCCGGCATCATCAGCAGCGAGACGCTCCCCGGCGGCGGCACCACGGACTACGCGGTGGAGATCTTCTACGCCGCGCTGAGGTATCAGCATTACGTCTGTTTCTTGCGGGAGGATACGGTGCTGCCGATGATGTACATGCCGGACTGCATCCGCGCGATGATGATGCTGATGGAGGCCGATTTCGCTCAGCTTGAGCATCACGCCGACTTCAACCTGGCGGCCATCAGCTTCTCGCCCGCCGAGCTGGCGGCGGAGATCAAGAAGCACATTCCGGAGTTTGATATCGAGTACAAACCGGACTATCGGCAGGAGATCGCCGATTCTTGGCCGCGCACCATCGACGACAGCGCCGCCCGCGCGGAGTGGGGCTGGGAGCCGAAATATGACCTGGCGGCGATGGTGGCGGATATGCTGGAAAAACTGCGCTTGAAGGTCTGAGATCCGCGCTCTTACTACCCTACACAAGTGCGGCAGGTATGGAAACCTGCCCTACATTTGATTTGTTTTGTTCGACATAATTCGGGATTCTAAAAACTTGTGTAGGGTAGCGAAATCCGTGCTTACTCCCGCACCAGCAGTGGCAGGTAGATTTTATATCGCGCCGGTGTCGTCTCGTCGACGGTGATCAGTACAGAACCGTTCTCGGTCGCTCCTGCTACTCCATTGCCCGTTGTGTCTCCGAAGGATGCCGCTGGGTATTTTGAGAAATTGACCGTCGCCTTCGTCGTCGTGGCGGGCTGGCCCACCTCCAGGGTGATGGAGATGTGGTTTCCGTCGGTCAGCACGGTCAGGGGCGGTAAGATATCGGCGATGTAGACATCCAACTCCCCGTCGGTGTCATTTATGTTAAACATCACAAAACCGTCGAAGCCGGTCGAGCGGTTGAACGTCACCGCATCGGGAAGGCCGTCCTTATCCCCATCGGTGGGGTCGAAGCTCAGCAAGGTATGGTCATAATCCAGCGAGAAGATGGTGGCGGCAATCTTGTTGCCGTTGCTGGTGAAGGTGATCGGCAGCGTCACGCTGGCACCGGATGTGGCCGAGACCTGAGTGGGAAGGGCGAGCGTAGGGCCATTCTCATCCAGCGTTGAATCTGGTTGGACCTCTTCCTCGATTGACGGCGCCAGCGTAGCCCCACTTGCTCCTTGTTCAAAGACGAGCAGCACGATGTAGGAGAGATCACCCGCATCGACCACGCTGTCCGCGTTGGCGTCACAACCCACAGCGTTTCCGGCGAATGAACCGCCAGGCGTATCGGGCGGATCGTCCCCGTCACTGTCGAAAACCTCTAGCACCAGCGCCGTGATGTCCCCGGCATCCACGCTCTGATCCCCGTTACAGTCTCCGCGCAGGCCGGCTAGAATATCGACCGAGCCGTCGAAGGCGTCGCCCGGCACACTCTCGCCGTCGGCGTTGCCAAACGTGGCGGAGGGATCGCTGGAGAAGCCTACCGCTGCGGTGGCGGTGGTAGTCGGCTGGCAGGTCACGCCGAAAGTGACGGAGAGGATCACCCCGTCCGATATCGCCTTCATGGGCGAGGTGACGTCGGTGGCGTAGACATCCAGCTCGCCGTCGGCGTCGCCCCCGTCGAAAGTGACCGAGCCGTTGAATCCACCCGGCAGATTGAGACTTACCGCGTCGGGGAGCCCGTCCTGGTCGTCGTCGGCGGGATCGAAACTCAGACAACTCTCGTCGAAGTCCAGGGAGAAGATGGTGGAGATGATGTCGTGACCGTTGCCGGTGAAGGCGACCGGCACGACTACATCTTGCCCGGCCTGGGTCGGGATGTGATCGGGGATGCTCAGGTACGGGCCGGTGGTGGTACTGGTGAAGTTGGCGGTGATGGTTTTGTCGGCGTCCATCACGATTGTGGTGGGATTGTCGCTGTCCGACGCATCGCCGCTCCAGCTATCGAACTCATAGCCTGCGCTGGGGATAGCCGTCAACTCCACCTCCGTTCCTGGAGCATATCCGCCGGGCGGGTCCGCGTTCACCGATCCGCCGCCGCTGGGGTTGATGCTTACGTTCAAGCTGTAGCCCTGGCACGCCACCGGCAGGTCGAGGGTATCGGTCCAGGGGCCGCCGTTGGAGGCGTTGATGTCCAGTTCGAAGTGAATCAGGTGGCCGTCGGGCGTGTCGGGAGCCACTTCAAAGTCGAAGTCGTCGCTGTTGACTCCGCTGCTGCCACCGGCAATGTCGGGGTAGCCGCTGCTGGTGTTGTAGGTGAAGGTGATGTAGGGATCGCTGCTGCTGATGGCGGCATCGACGCCGGTGGCAATATCGCTGCCCTGATTTTGTAGATCGATGTAGAGTTCGATGGCCTCCCCGCATTCCACGATGCCGTCGCCATCGCCATCGCTCTGCTCAGCAGCGTCGTCGTCGATGGTGTGACTCTCGTACACCAGCGGGCCGACATCCCCGCCGCTACCTTCGTTCAGCGAGAGGGTGTAGAAGTAGCTGGGGCCGCCCTCTGAGCCGTGGCTATACTCCCTCACCTTCAAGTAGTAGGTGCCATCGGCGGGAAGCGTGTACTCGACGCGCGAGTCGAGGCCGTCATCGTCGTCGTTGTGGGCCAGTTCGGTGCTCCCGTCCGTATCGTAGAGGTAGAGGTAGGGATCGAGGGCGGAACCGACGGCCTGGGCGTCGATGTCGGCGATGATCACGTCCCCCGCGCTGCCGCTGAAGGCGTAGTAGTCAACGTCCCCGGCTGGGCAGATTTCGCTATCGCTCAGCACGTCGCCGTAGCCGATGGCGGTGGACTGCGCTGGAGTATCGTTCGGTTCGTGGGGATCGTAGCAGGTGACGTTATCGTAGAAAGTGTGGAGCAATTCGTCCCACTGCGTGTCTGCGGTGAATTGAAGCCAGTTCTCGCCTCCATCATAGGTGACGTCGTAAAGCTCCTCCGAGTCCGGGAAGTAGATACTGATACCGTGTGCCCCCGGCCACCATCCGCCGTGCCGCTCGTGAATAACGGCGTCATCGACGGCGTTCATCAAGTCCGTGGCGGCGGTGTTGATGTTGGCATCGCTTATCTGCTGATCAATCTGGTATGCGAAGTCGTAGAGGTCGATGTAGGTTGAGTAGTAGAACTCCTGTGTATCGCTGCGGGCAGAGGCGATTTCGACGTAATAATCGCCCACCCCGGCGATGAGGGCTGTGGCGAAATCGTCGACGGCTGTGCTAAGCGCAGCGTAGGGGGCGCCCAGATCGACCGCCGACTGGGTCTGGCTGTCGCCGTAGGAAGTGTAGTATGCGTCCACTATGACGGTGCCCAGTTGAGGCGCTCCCATCGTTGGATCGCTCCTCAGCGCCGACAGGACGGTGTCGTAGGGCCAGCCGTCCTCGGGCTCCGTATCCTCCGAGCCGACGCGCACGTCGACGTAGGGGACTAGCTGCCCGTCCACCTCTATCATGCCCATCAAGCAGGCGTCGGAACCCACCAGGTCGAGCGGATCGGCGCCGCCGTTCGAGAGTGTCTCCATCGCGCCGCGCAGCTCCGGCATATCCAGCGCATCGCCGCTGGTGTCGTCATAGGCGATGTTCTTGAGCAGCGGCTTTTCCGCTGCAGGCAGACGCCAGCCGCTCCCATGATCCCAGAGCACCACGGCGTAGCGGTCGGCGGGATAGGCTGCCATCCCCCATTCCACGAAGTCGATCAGTGTCTGAGGATCGCCCATGTTGACCTCGCCGATGCTCGTGCCATTGGCCGCCCAGGGCTCCAGCCCCGGCGTGATGTAGAAGCGACGGGTGTCGGTCCAATCCTCGTAGCCGCCGTCATATCCCGGCACCCGGTCGAACTGCACCACGATGTTCAGGTCGCCGCTGGAGCCCACGCTGGACATCTCCAGGAAGTCGTCGATGCCCGCGCTCTCCAGGTTGTTGTCGCCGTCGAGGTAGACCAGGAAAGTCCAATCGGCCTGCTCCGCGCCACTGCAAGCCACCGGTAGGTTGAAGGAGTCGTACCAGGGGCCACCGTCGGAGGCGGCGATGTCCAAGTCAAGAAGGATTACGTGGCCGTTGGGCGCATCGGGAGCCACCTCGATTTCGAAGTCGTCGCTGTTGACTCCGCTGCTGCCGCCGGGTATGTCTGGGTAGCCGCTGTCGGTGTTGTGGGTGAAGGTGATGTAGGAGTCGCTGCTGCTGAGGGTGGCGCTGACGCCGATGGCGGCATCGATGCCCTGGTTTTGCAGATTGACGGACAGCTCAATGGTCTCCCCGCATTCTATGATACCGTCGCCATCGCCATCGCTCTCGTCGGTGGTGTCGTCGTCAACTGTGTGCCCCCCATAGGCAAGCGGGCCGATGGCCCCGCTTTCGTCATTGCTCAGTGTCAGGGTGTAGAAATAATCGGGACCGCCCTCATCGCCGCTGAACTCCCGCACCATCAGGTAGTAGGTGCCATCGGCGGGCAAGGTGTAGTCTATGTACGAATCGTAGCCGTCGTAGTCGTCGTTTTGGGCCAGTTCGGTAACTCCATCGCTATCATAGA
>CAZANJ010000127.1:0-7717 GCA_964486415.1 uncultured Anaerolineales bacterium | reverse complement strand
CCACAGAAAGCCTCTGGTGGCCTCTGGAGGGCCTTAGAACCGCTACGATTTCCCGCCTTAACTAACCCTTGCTCAAGGCCCCGATTTGGAGTAAAATACCTTGCGCTTCGTCAGGCAAAATGAAGCTGCAACTCCAGAAGCCCCGACAATTGGAGAAACACACGAAGTCCAAGCTAAAGAAGTAACCTTACAGCCAGTTACGACGCAATTCCGAGCCGAAACGAAGGTTCTACAAAGGCTCCCCAACCGCCCAGAGGCCCACCGCCTTCGCTCTGTCGGCAAGTGCGTTGTACCTCAGAAGAATAAATGGACACCTAAACGAGAGCAAAAAAAGAATGATGGAAGAAGTAACCCTCAATAAACGGTATCGCTTGATAGAACCAATCGGTTCCGGCGGGATGGCGGTGGTATACAAGGCCACAGACACCCTGCTCCAACGCCGCGTGGCGGTGAAGATTCTGCGCGAGCAATTCTCCAGCGACCCAGACTTCTTGACGCGCTTCCGACGCGAGGCTCAAGCGGCGGCCAAGCTGGATCACCCCAACATCGTTATCGTACACGACGTGGGGCAGGATGGCAGCCGACACTACATCGTGATGGAATACGTCGACGGACAGGATCTCAAGACGCTGATCCGCCAGAAGGAACAAGGACGATTGAGCATCGCCGAGACGCTCGACCTATCTATACAGATTTGCACCGGAGTAGGACACGCACATAAAGCTGGCCTTATTCATTGTGACATCAAGCCCCAAAATGTATTGATAAACCAACAGGGGCAAGCCAAGGTAGCCGATTTCGGTATCGCAAGGGCTTTCTCCGAAACCGATCTGCAAGAATCAGAGAGAGTAGCAAAGGAGAAGGTATGGGGCAGCCCACACTACTTCTCCCCGGAGCAAGCGGCTGGCGAGCCACTCACACCGGCGTCCGATGTCTACAGCATCGGTATAATTATGTATGAGATGCTGGCCGGTACACTGCCATTTCACGCGGAAAAAGCGACCGCCTTGGCCCTGATGCATATACGCGAGGAGCCGCCGCCATTGGCCGTGCGCAACCCGCAGACCCCGCCCCGTCTAGAGTGGATCATCCGCAAGGTGCTCACCAAGGAGCCAGCGGCACGCTATCGCACCGCCGGTCAATTGGCACACATTTTGAAGGAGTATCAAAAACAAGGAGAACAGGAGACCAGCTTCCAGCCCACTGTGCAGCCTCCCCAAGCCGCGCTCACACCCAAAGCGCCCGATCAAGCCCCCCAGGCCCAACCGTCGCGGCTCAACAGCCTGGCCTGGGCGCTGGGTATAGTGGCCTTGATCGCCATAGCGGGGCTCGTCCCGCTGTGGTGGTTGGTCTATCAGGCCTACTCCGCTCCCTCGGCCCTGCCGCCAACATCCACCCCACCGCCGTTGGTCACACGCACGCAGGCGGTGCAAATGATCACCGTCCCTAACGTGGTCGATATGCCGGAGGAAGAGGCGCGTAGAAATATGGAGTTAGCTGGGTTACGCCTCGAAGTGATAGAGGAACGCCCAGAACCGAAGACTGAAGCTGGAATCGTGCTGGAGCAAAGTCCGCCCCCAGGCACAGAGCTTTCACCGGACAGCGTGATAGAAGTGATCGTGAGCGCTCCCACGCGGGAACTGGAAATGCAATCGATCACCGGCTACTCGCTGGAGGCGGTGCAAGGGGGGCTCGAATCGGATGGTCTGAACGTCCACGTCGAGGAGGAGTGGCGCACGGAAGAGGCCGGAATGGTGGTAGAGCAAATTCCAGAGCCCGGCGCGTCGATACACGTCGGCGACACAGTGACCTTGACCGTGAGTAGCGGCCCCGCAATTGAACTGGGCGTCAATCTGGCCAATCGCATTCGGCTAGAAAGCGCCGAATTGCAACAGAAAACGTTCCATCCAGGAGGAGTGTTCGCGATCACGTTACGCTGGGAAGCATTGCAGGCCATCGACACGCCCTACGTCGTCTTCGTGCATCTCATCGGCCCGGCCGGTGACTTGGCGGCGCAGCAAGATACAGAGCCCAAACCGGCGACTACGCAGTGGGTGCCGAGCATGCGCGTCGACGATCAACACCAGTTCACCATCCCCAACGGAAGAGCAGCAGGCCGTTACCAATTGCGCGTCGGGATGTATCCTCAAGGACAACCGGCTAATCGCTTGACGGTAGTGGACCCCGGCTCCACGACAGCGGATATGAACAGCATTTTTGTCGCCGAGGTCAAAATCGAACCCTGAGATAGCGTATCCGTTAATTTTTGGTATAATTATCTTGTATTTTGTAACTTGGTGATGGAAAATCAGACCGAGCGCTCCAAGGTGGGTATCTCAATATTATCTCAATATGAAGAGCGCTCGAACGAATGGAGAAAGTTAAAGTGAATAGTCAATCGAGAGGAAGTCCGTTTATCTACCTGATAATCCTGGCCGCCGTTGCCTTCCTGGTCTACAGCTTCTACTCGCAACAGGCGCAGGACACACAGGATATGAAGCTATCCGAAGTCGCGACGCAGGTGCGGGAAGGGAATGTGGCTGGCATCCGCGTCGAGGATGATAGGTTACTGATTGATATGAAGGACGGGCGCGAGATCGTCTCGCAAAAAGGGCCCGAAACAACCTTAACAGATCAATTGCGTGACTTAGGGATCACAGAGGAACAACTAGCAGGAATGGATATAGAAGTAGTGGAGCCACCCGACTGGATGACGCTG
This sequence comes from uncultured Anaerolineales bacterium, assembly GCA_964486415.1. Lineage (GTDB taxonomy): Bacteria > Chloroflexota > Anaerolineae > B4-G1 > B4-G1 > CAZANJ01. Next base: position 4,998 of record CAZANJ010000127.1, on the reverse strand, counting down.
CTCAGCGCTGGCGGGTCGATACTGCTGGTGGTGGCTATGCTGGTCGGTGGATACGTCATGCTGCGGCAATTCCAAGGGGCCAACAATCGAGCCTTATCCTTCGGCAAGAGCCAGGCTCGATTGTACACCGGCGATCAGCCCTCGGTCACCTTCGAGGATGTAGGCGGCGTTGAGGAAGCCAAAACCGGGCTGCGCGAGGTGGTCGAGTTTCTGAAGGAGCCGGAGAAGTTCATCCAGCTTGGCGCTCGCATCCCCAAGGGCGTGCTGCTGATGGGAGCTCCCGGCACCGGGAAGACCCTTCTGGCAAAGGCAGTCTCCGGCGAAGCTGGCGTGCCATTCTTCTCCATCTCCGGCTCGGAATTCGTGGAGATGTTCGTCGGCGTTGGAGCCTCCCGCGTGCGCGATCTCTTCGAGCAGGCCAAGCGGCATAGCCCCTGCATCATCTTCCTGGACGAGATCGACGCGGTAGGCCGACATCGCGGCGCCGGACTGGGCGGCTCCCACGACGAACGGGAGCAGACGCTGAATCAGATACTGGTCGAGATGGACGGCTTCGACACAGACACCAACGTGATCATCGTCGCGGCCACCAATCGCCCTGATATTCTGGACCCCGCCTTGCTGCGACCAGGGCGCTTCGACCGCCGGGTCGTGATAGATAGGCCCGATATTCGTGGGCGCACCGAGATTCTGAAACTACACGCGCGCGGCAAGCCGTTATCCGACGACGTGAATTTGAAGATCATAGCCAAGGCCACTCCCGGATTCGTGGGCGCCGACATCGAGAATGTAGTCAACGAGGCAGCGATACTGGCCGCCAGACGGGATAAGAAGGCCATCGGAATGAGCGAGTTTGAAGAGTCGATTGAGCGCGTGATCGCCGGGCCGGAGCGCAAGAGCCGCGTGATGTCCGAGAAGGAAAAGCGCATTACGGCCTATCACGAGGCCGGCCACGCCATCGTGTCCCACGTGCTGCCCAAGTGCGATCCAGTGCATAAGGTCTCCATCGTGGCGCGAGGGATGGCGGCCGGATATACTATGGCGCTGCCCGAGACAGACCAGCGCTTCGAGAGCAAGGAGGAGTACAAGGACGATCTGGCTTTCGCGCTGGGCGGGCGGACGGCCGAGGAATTGATCTTCGGCGACGTGACCACCGGCGCGGCCAACGACCTGCGGCGAGTGACCAAGTTGGCTCGCGATATGGTCACTCGTTACGGGATGAGCGACAAACTCGGCCCGATGACTTTCGGGCGGAAAGAGGAACTGGTCTTCCTGGGCAAGGAAATCGGCGAGCAGCGGGATTATAGCGAGGCAGTGGCCCAGGAAATCGACGCCGAGGTGAGCAGGATCGTCCAAGAAGCTCACGACCGTGCCCGCGAAGTTCTGACAAAGTACAGTGAAACACTGGACCGCATCGCCAAAGAACTGATAGAGCTCGAGACGTTAGACGCTGACGAATTCGTCGCTTTTTTTGATGGCGTCAAAGATAGCACGCCAGAAACTCCGAAAAGCACACCGCCAAAATCTGGCGCGAAAAAGCCGGCCGAGCGGAAGGTGAGTGAGCGGCGCAAGCCATCGCTCGATATGCCACCGGCACCAGCGCCAGCCTGAACCGCCAGAGGCCCTGAAGGTCGAAAACCTTTAGGGCCCTGGAGCTTTCCAGTAAGCTGTCACCAGAATTCGGAAGTCTTAAAAAGCCCATTGCACAGCTGATCTTGGCGCTGTAGCGAGCTAAGTTTCCCCCCGAGATGATCAGCAGAAGACTTCCGAATTCTCAAGTGGAAAACTCCTATTAGGGCCTTATCCGTATTGCACCCTCAGCCATTTTGAGAGATCTCAAAGAAAGAGCTTCACGTGACCACCGCTCTGGATAAAGACATCCTCAGTCTTCAACATTTACAGGCAGAGCTGCGGCGGATCGATATTTTGATCCGCCGCGAAGTTTTTCGGTGGCAATTGGCCGGGCAAGACCCCGCCGACGATTTCCGCGGCCTATACCTCTCCGATGACCAGGCCAAGGCGCTGCTCGCACGTCCCCTCGGAACTAGCTGGGGGCAGACGGTCACACTGCCGCCAGCAGAGGCGCAGGCTTTCGCCGAGGCACAGGCTCAAGCAGCCGAGCAGGCCGAGGCGCTGGCGGAAAAGGCACGGCAAAGTGGCACCCCCAGCCGTCTCGACCACCTGGCGACCATTTTCGGCCTCGACCGCTTCGACTTGGACACCATCCTGATCTGCCTCGCCCCCTCGCTCGATCTGCGCTACGAACGCCTCTACGGTTACTTGCAGGACAACATCACCCGCAAACATCCCAGCGTCGACTTGATCCTGAATCTGTTATGTGAGCCTGGCCCGGAGCGGCTCAAGATGCTGCCACGTTTCGCCGAAAGCCATCCCTTGTTTCGGCACGAAATCCTACAGTTCGAAGCAGGGGAAAGAGAAACGGATACGCCATCCCTCCTGGGACGGGCACTAAGGCTCGATCCCTCCATCGCCGCTTGGCTTTTAGGCGACTATTGCCCTTGCACCGATTTGAGGCCTCATACACAACTACTCCAACCAGAAGCCAATAATAGTGAAAACACAGATGAGAATGAGCGCTTGCTAGCGAGCGACGTTTGGCCTAACCTGAAGCAAGCTGTGGATGGCATGAAGCCCAAAACGGTCATCGTCCTCCACGGGCCGGACGAGGAGATACGCCGAGCCACAGTTCAGCTTCTCGCGAATCACATGTCCCAATCCCTCCTGGAAGTGAACCTGGCATCGGTGAAAGCAGCCGGGCAATCTCCACACCACACCTTGACACTCGCGATGCGCGACGCACGCATCATTCAAGCCATACCACATCTGACAGGATGGGATGCCTGTCTCGCGAAAGGGGCACCCCCTACGGAGTTGCTGAATATGTTGTGCACACATTCCCACCCGGTCATCATATCCGGCAAAAAAGCCTGGCGAGCGGGAGGGATTGACCGGGAGCGAACATTCCTGTGGGTGAAGTGTCCGATGCCGAGACATCAACAGCGACAAGGGCTGTGGGTTAATTTTTTGAAATCGGTGACAGGTCAGCCCTCACCCGAGCTAGAAATAGATGTGACCGGGCTGGCCGGTCAGTTCACTCTGACAAGCGGGCAGATTCGTGACGCTGTCGCTACAGCCCGCGATATGGCCGCACGGCGCGGCGATTCTATCCAAACAGAAGACCTCTTCACAGCGGCCCGCGTCCATTCCAACCCTCGTCTCTCCAGCCTGGCGCGTAAAATAACACCACGCTACACATGGGACGATATTGTGCTGCCCGAAGATCAACTGGCGCTGCTGCACGAGATAGTCGCCACCGTGCGCGGGCGGCCCAAGGTGCTGGAAGAATGGGGCGTGGGGGAAAAGCTCGCCGCCAGCGACGGCATCACGATGCTCTTCGCTGGCCCGCCGGGCACGGGAAAAACGATGGCCGCCGAAGTTATCGCCTCTGCACTGAGGCTTGATCTATACAAGATCGATCTCTCGACCATCGTCAGCAAGTATATCGGGGAGACGGAGAAGAATCTGGAACAGATCTTCAACGAGGCGCAGAACAGCAACGCTATCCTTTTCTTCGATGAGGCCGATGCGCTGTTTGGCAAACGCTCCGAGGTGCGGGATTCCCACGACCGATATGCCAATATCGAGATCAGCTATCTCTTGCAGCGCATGGAGACCTACGATGGCGTGACGATTCTGGCCACCAACCTCCGCGCTAACCTCGACGAAGCTTTCACCCGCCGGCTCCAGTTCGCCGTGGACTTTCCCTTTCCGGAAGAGGAATACCGACTGCGCATCTGGAGGACACTCTTTCCACCGGACGCACCCCGCACCCCTGACCTTGAATTCGGCCTATTGGCTCGACGATTCAAGATCGCGGGGGGCAACATCCGCAACATCATCGTCAACGCCGCCTTTCTGGCCGCCGCCGATGACGGCCCGATCAAGATGGCCCATCTGATCCATAGCACGCGCCGCGAACTGCAGAAGATGGGGCGTCTGGTGGATGAGGCGGATATGGATTATGTGAAACGTAGGCCATGAAGTGATGGCTCTCCTCAAATTTGTGGGGTAAACATCCCAAACCCGCTCTAAGGGGACGTGACGCCCCCGTCTATGGGCCAGAGCGATCTTAAATCCCAGATATGGGACGCGGACGGCGTGCAACCTCCTGTTGCTTGCCGCTTTGAGCACCCCACTAATCTGAGTAGAGCCGAAGTGATCAAAAAACTGGGCCAAAGTGTTGCAACTACAACGAGATTATTGTATAATTGTGTCAATTATTTGAACCCCCCACTAGTGCAATTGCAAAGGAGATCCGATGAAGGCGGTTATTCCGTTTTCCCTCCCACGGCACACCAAGCAGCTCCCTAAAAATTTACCCATCCAGATCGCAATCAACTAAAGCCTCACTCCGGGAAAGGCATTGGAAGTTGTTCTTCTGGAACATCTCTCAATCTTTTTTTCTTTTTCTAAATGAAAATGAATAGGAGGTAAAGTGGCTACACACCAAAAGCCTGCCTCAAGCCAGAAGAAAGGCACGGCATCAAAGCACCTTACGACTAAGCCCAAGCGGCATGGTCATGCTGTGACAACGCGGCAAATGGACCCACTGGTGCTTCAGCGAGCTGTCGCCAATCCCGCCGTGGCTTCGGCGGATGATATGCTGACCCTCCAGCACAGTTATGGGAACCGGGCTGTCACCGATTTGATTCAGTCTTTCCACAGCTCTCGGGTGCAACCTAAACTTACGGTTGGGGCGGTGGGTGATCGCTACGAGCGAGAGGCTGACCGAGTGGCGGATCAAGTAGTATCAAGTCAACGAGTCGGCGAATCGACCAATCAATCAGCCATTCAACGACAGGGTGAGGAAGAGGAACTCCAGATGGCACCGTTGGCGGCTTCCATTACCCCCCTCGTTCAGCGCCAGGAGCTGGAGGAGGAGGAGCTCCAGATGAAGCCTCTCGTTCAGCGCCAGGA
>CAZANJ010000126.1:0-7762 GCA_964486415.1 uncultured Anaerolineales bacterium | reverse complement strand
CCACAGAAAGCCTCTGGCGGCCTCTGGAGGGTCTTGGAACCGCTACGATTTCCCGCAAGCTTCCCAGCTTGCGCACATCCGCTTGATGGGTATAATGGCTTCAATGAGTGAAATTACGAAGTTAAACGTTTCTGAAATAGCTGCGCAACTGGAGGAGCCTTTCGCGATGGCTAACATCGCACTTCTCGGCGATATCGTTGTCAGTGTCTATATCTGTGAAGGCATGCTGCGCTGGCATAGGCACATCGACACCGATGAACTGTTCTGGGTGCACGAGGGCGCGATATTGCTGGAAAGTGAAAGAGGTGATTTGCGGCTGAATGCAGGTGATTTGGCCGTTGTGCCCAAGGGAGTAAGCCATCGCACCCAGTCCGATCAACGCGCCAGTGTGATACTCTTACGCTGTGGCTTCTTGCCCGACCGGAAGAATGGTCAGCGCCGTCTCTATTCCACTGAAGACGATCCCGAGTTGGAGCTCTTCAACCCGCGCCTCATAGCGCAGGAGATCGATGAGCCATTTCTCTTCCGGCCCGTCGCCCGCATCGAAAATGCAGTAGTCCAAGTAGCTCGGGGCGAGGGAAGCTGGTCATCCGTGATACCATCCAATCAGGAAGCGTTTCTCGGAGTCCTGGAGGGTTCAGCGACCGTGCGCACCGCCAATAAGATGCTGCATATGCATTCTGGCGATTTCACTGTCGCACCGGGTGGATCGGACTACAGTCTCAGCAGCACATATGGGACTGTGTTGGTCTGGGTGACGCGCAAAAGCGAGCGATGACGTGTGTGCGAGATGATTTCTCTGGTCAGCTCGACGCACGCTGGCAACGGTACGTCGTGGGCAAAGGGGCGCTGGAACAGCGTAATTCCAGGTTGTATTTCGTCAACCGCGATACCTCCGCTCGGCAATACACCAACGCCCAGATCGACGATTATCAAAGTCTGCCTCGTCGCCGTTTCCGCTGGCACCCACCGCTCCGGTTGACCGTCAGGGCGCGATTCTCCCATCCTTCTGGCGAGATACAGGGCACCGCCGGATTCGGTTTCTGGAATGATCCCTTTTTGATGACCGAAGCACGGCTGCCGACGCTCCCTCGTGCGCTCTGGTTCTTTTACGCCTCGCCGCCCTCGGATATGAAGCTCGACATGCGCACACTGGGCCGAGGATGGAAGGCTGCCACTCTAGACGCGCTGCGCCCCGTTGCCTTACCTCTGGCCTTGATCGCTCCGCTGGCCGTGTTGTTGATGAACCTGCGCCCGCTCTACCGCCCGCTTTGGCGCCCGATCCAGCGGGCCTTGAATGTGCGCGAGGCGCTCATCGATGCGCCGATGGCGGACTGGCATACCTACGCCATCGATTGGGGCACAGACCACGTATCTTTCCGCGTCGATGGGGAGGCGCTTTTGCCAGATGCCCCAGCCCCGCGCGGACCGTTGGGCTTCGTGATGTGGCTGGATAATCAGTACCTGATCGCCACCCCATGGGGCCGATTCGGCTGGGGAAAACTGGAGCAGCCGGGCCAGCAGTGGATGGCGGTCGAGCGATTGGCTATCGTGAAACTTGAAACGTAAGACGTACTTGCAACCTGCAACTTGACATAAGGAGACATAATGAAAATCGTTCTTGATGCAATGGGCTCGGATCAATATCCGACCCCCGACGTCGCAGGGGCGGTACAAGCTGCCCGCGAGTGGGGCGACGAGATCATCCTCGTCGGGCGGGAGGAGATGATCCGGGGTGAGCTGGAGAAGCACGATACCGCCGGGCTCCCCTTGGAAATCGTCCACGCGCCGGAAGTGATCGAGATGGAAGATGAACCTGCCTGGGCCGCGCGGAAGAAGAAGAATTCCTCGATGCACATCGGGATGGGCCTTGTGCGCGACGGCGAGGCCGAGGCCTACGTCACCGCAGGCAACACTGGAGGTGTGCTGGCAGTGGCTACCCTCCATACCCTGAGACGCATTCGCGGCGTGAAACGTCCGGCCCTGGCGACAATTATGCCGATGTCGGCCGGTCACTTTATCACCCTCGATATGGGCGCCAACGCCGACTGCCGCCCCGAATACCTGCTCCAGTTCGCCTTGATGGGCGTGATCTATGCGCGGGCCGTGCTGGATCGCGCGGAGCCGCGCGTGGCGCTTCTCTCCAATGGCGAGGAGCCTGGCAAGGGCAACGCGCTGATCAAGGAGGCGACCAAACTTTTGCAAGAATCCGACCTGAACTTCATCGGCAACGTCGAGCCCAAGGAAGCGATAGCGTGTGAGGCCGATGTCGTGGTGCATGATGGCTTCACCGGTAACATCTTCATCAAAAGTATCGAGGCCACGGCCAAGATGTTGACCGATCTGATCCGTGAGGAGATCAAGGCCGCTCCACTGACCGCGCTCGGCGGACTGTTGTCCAAACCGGCCTTCAAGCGCGTGGGGAAGTGCGTCGATCCCTTCGAGGTCGGCGGCGCGTCCCTGCTGGGAGTCAACGGCGTGGTGATCGTGGCGCACGGGCGCTCCAACGCACGGGCGATGAAAAACGCCATCCGCCAAGCCCGCAAGGCCATCAGCGGCGGCGTGGTGGAAGCAATCCGCAGCGGATTGACGTAATCTGGAGGTGAGAAAATGACCCAACGTAGAAGAGTCGTCGTGACCGGAGTGGAGGCGATGACACCCTTGGGCCTTACGCTGGAGGAGACCTGGGAGGGGCTGCTGAATGGCCGCTCCGGCATCGCTCCCATCACCCTCTTTGATGCTTCCGACTTGCCGTCGCGCATCGCGGGCGAACTGAAGGGCTTCGAGCCCAGCGACTACATCGAACACAAGGAGGCGCGGCGCATGGCGCGTTGCTCCCAGATCGGCCTGGCGACGGCCAAGGCGGCCCTGGTGGACGCAGAGCTTCCCCTTCCTCTGAGAGATGAGGATCAGGTCGGTGTGCTGATGGGAAGCGGCGTCGGGGGCTTCGACCGGGCCATCGAGGGCGTCGATGTCTATCGCGCCAAGGGCTTGCGGCGCGTCAACCCATTTTTGCCCATCTCGATGTTGATCAATATGCCCTCCTACCACGTGAGCTACTGGTCCGGCGCCAAGGGGCCGATCAGCACCGTCGTTGCGGCCTGTGCGACCGGCACCCAGGCCATCGGCGAGGCGGCCGAGCACATCCGACGCGGCGCAGCCGAAGTGATGATCTGTGGCGGCGTCGATGCGATGATCCACTTCGCGCTGGTCGTCGGATTCTGCTCTATGCGGGCGCTATCCACGCGCAACGATGAGCCGGAGCGGGCCAGCCGCCCCTTCGATGCCGACCGTGACGGCTTCGTCCTCAGCGAGGGAGGCGCGGTCTTCGTGCTGGAGGCGCTGGAGCATGCCCAGGCTCGCGGCGCGCACATCCGCGCCGAGGTGTTGGGCTACGCCTCCTCATCCGATGCTTTCCACGTGACGCAACCAGACCCTGAGGGGCAGGGAGCGGCGCGGGCGATGGGCTGGGCGCTGGAGGACGCTGACCTGGAACCGGGATCAGAATCGGGCGTAGATTACATCAACGCCCACGGCAGCGGCACGCCCATCAATGATCCCATCGAGACGCTGGCGATCAAGCGCCTCTTCGGGGCCGAGGCGGCCTCCATTCCCATCAGCGCCACCAAGTCGATGTTGGGCCACGCTATGGGCGGCGCGGGGGCCATCGAGGCCGCCGTCTGCGTGCGCACGATAGAGAGCGACCTGATCCATCCGACGGCCAATCTGGATAATCCCGATCCGGAGTGTGATCTGGACTACGTGCCCGAAGGCGTGCGGGAGGCCGATGTGCGCGTTGTACTCTCCAATTCCTTCGGCATGGGGGGGCAAAACGCCTGTCTGGTGCTGGGGCGCTTCGAGGAGTAATAGCAAGACCTGACAGGTTTTGCAAAATCTTCTTCTGTAAACCTGTCAGGTCTATGATCGGATATTCAAACAAGCTCTAAAGGAGTAGTTAATGCGTGTCCTTCGTGATGAGCGTCATATCGATGTTCGCAGTTCTATGGGCCAGTATGTGACCTTGGCGGGTTTGCTGACCCTGTTGATCGGTCTGGTAATCTCTTTTTTGAAGCCCAACTGGCTGGTGCCGTTGATGATCTGCCTAACCTTGGGCTTTTTGCTCTCCGTGGTCGGCGGTTATTTAGCCGATCGGTACGCCGGTCCCTTTGCCCATCACGAGGCGCTGGTCGAGATGCTCAAGGGGCTGGATTATCATCATGTCTTGCTTCAGTATCTCCTTCCCGCCTCCCACGTCTTGTTGGAGCCCGGCGGCTGCACCGTCTTCGTGGTCAAGTCGCAGGCCGGTAAGGTTAGCTATAAGAGCGAAAATGAGAAAGGCAAGGGGGCGCTTCGCCTCCTCTCTGCATCAGGGTGGAAACATCGTCAGCGCGGCAAGTTCTTCCGCCAGCTTGTGGGACAGGAAGCGATAGGAGCGCCACACGTCGAGGCCGAGCGCGAGAAGCGTAAACTAAAAGAGTATCTGGACGAGCGCCTGCCCGATGCCGATGAGGTGCCGGTGCGGGCAGCCGTCATCTTCGTCAATCCCGACGTAGATTTGGACGTAGAGGAGGCGCCGGTGCCGATCTTCTACCGCAAAAAGGTGAAGGGTTGGCTGCGCGGGCCGGGTGATCTCAAACCGTTGCCGCCCGATCTCCGCCAGCGCTTGGCCGAGGCCTTGGGCGTGGAGGATGAAGCGTAGCGCCTTCGTCCTATTTCAGTATGAAATCCTCTCATAATCTCCGCGCGATCTGCTTGCTCCTCTGCGCGTTGATCGGCGCCGCCATCTTCGCCCGAACTTCGGCGGCGCCCTGTGCTCTCTCTCCCTTCGACTGTGCTCAGGACTTGCCATATCCCTGGCTCTATCAGCGCGACGACGCGCCGCTTTCTTCGGATGAGAACATCGTCGCGGTCATTGCCATGGGCGATGTGATGCTGGGCCGCGGCCTGGCCGATCTATCCAGCCCGTTCTCCGCAGTGAGGCCCTGGCTCCGCGCCGCCGACCTGACGATGGGCAATTTGGAATGCGTCATCGCAGAGGACACGGAGTCCAGCCCGCCAGGAGCCCTTTATGCCCCGCCCGCGGCGGCCGCGCAGTTGCGCGAGGCCGGCTTCGAGCTGCTGAGTTTGGCGAACAATCACACGCTCGACCTGGGGCCGCAGGGATTAGCCGAGACCGTCTCCTGGCTGGAAAGGGCGGGTATCGCCCCCGTGGGCCTTGGCCCCGATCCCGTCCCTTTGATCTGTCAGGTCGGTCGCGTGCGCATGGCATTTCTGGCCTTCAACGCTGTCCCTTCCTTCTTTGAAACGGATGTGAGCCCCGACCGGGAACCCTTGCGCTGGGACCCGGCGCGAGCAGCGGAAGCCGTTGACATGGCCCGTGCCCAGGCCGATGCGGTGATCGTATCCATCCATTGGGGCTACGAGTATGAGACCCAGGTCGATCCAGCGCAGCGCGAGGCGGCCCGCATTCTTTCGGAGGCCGGCGCTGATTTGGTGATCGGTCACCATCCGCACGTCGTGCAAGAGACAGCCCTGGTCTCGGGCCATTTCGTGGCCTACAGTTTGGGCAATTTCCTCTTCGATCAGCAGCAGGGAGAGACGAGGCGAGGTTTGGCGCTACGGGCTTTCTTCGATGAGCGTGGACTGCGGGCGGTACAAGCTTTGCCGGTCTGGGCCGGGCCGCGCCCGGAATTGATGGAACTGGAGGAGGCAGAGTCGCTTGTGGCGCGGATAAGGCCACATTCCCGGCACGTCTATTTCAAGTGTGATGAGCGGGCATGCCGTGCGGTCGAGCACACTCAATCTCAATCGGCGCTGGCCGAGAGCGGGCTCTTTTGGGGTGGGGAGATCGATCTGACCGGTGATGGCGTCCCGGAGCAGGTGCGGCGGGCCGGCGAGCGAGTGATCGTTTACCAGGATGGCGTTGAGGCCTGGCGCAGTCCCGATACCTGGCGCGTGGTAGATCTGGCGCTCGGCGATCCTAACGACGACGGGCGGAGCGAGATGTTGCTGGCCTTCTGGAGGCCGGATACAGAAGCCCCGCAAGCTCCAGGTGCAAAGCCTGCCCTGAGCGCAGTCGAAGGGCCGGAGGGCATTCATACCAGCCATCCCTTCATCGTAGGTTACCGGGGCGGGAGCTATCGCACGCTGTGGGGCGGCTCGGCGGTGAGCTATCCCATCCGTGAGGTGGCTTTGGGCGATGTGGACGGCGACGGGGCGCAGGAACTGATCGTCTTGGAGGAACACGGCAAGGGCTCGGAGAGTACCGTGGCAGTCTGGCGCTGGCACGGATGGGGCTTCAGCCTGATGTGGCGCAGCCAGCCGGGGCATTATCAAGACCTGACGCTGATCGGGGATGGTGTGCAAACGCGGTCTGTTATCAGCGTTAGTTCCCGTTTGAAAATGCCCTGACATTAGGTGGCCCGCTTTCTCCCCCTCACCCTAGCCCTCTCCCCCAGGGGAGAGGGGAGCTTTTTGCGCTCTAAGGGGATCGCCAGATCCCCGACTTTCACCCTCCGAAGATGATCTGCGTCGTGTAGCCAGCCATCAATGGGCAGATCAATCCCAGACCCCAGCGCAAGGCGGCGAATCGCCATCCCATAAAGGGCAGCTCGAAGGCCACGCTCAGCAGCGCTTGAGTAGCCCAACTGGTGACGAGCACGACGGTTGGACCCAGCCCGGCGCCTGCTTCGTATAGCACGCCGATCAGCGGGAAGACGACGTAAGGGCCGCCGGGCAACAACATCCCGATTCCCTCGGCCAGCAGCAATCCCCTCCATCCTGAGCCAGGCCCCAGGCAGGTTCGCACCAGTTCCTGTGGGGCGAGGACATTGACATAGCCCAGAATGATGAAGGCCAGTGCCAGCAGCAGACCGTTGCGGTGGAAAGTGTGCCATCCTTGCGCGATGCCACGCCGCAGACTGTCATCTCCCCGACGCCATGCGTATAGCCCCAGCCCGAAGGCAATCACGCCCAGCGTGATAGTTGAGATTCTCACGTTCGCACCTCCTCTCGAATGCGCTCGACCCGCTTTCCGAAAAGAAGGTCGGCCAGCAGGCCCAACAGCGGTGGCATCGTGAGGGTGGAGATCAGGCGTGCGAAGGTCACGCGTGGTCCCAGCAAGGCGAACTCCAGCGGCAGTCGGCTCATCGACCAGAGATTTTTGGCGGTGATAAAGGCGATCATCACGCCCAGGCTAGCTCCGGCCTTGAAAATCGCTGCCGCGATGGGATAGTAGACGTAGGGGCCTCCGGGCATCAGCGCTCCGCCCAGGCAGGCCAGTATGATACCCCGCCAGCCGGATTCGGCCCCCAGCCAGCGCGTGATCACCTCCCGCGTCACGAGAGTCTGGACCAGCCCGGCGATGAGGAAGGCGAAGACCAGCATGAGAGCCACTTTCAGCAAGGTTTGCCCGCCGTCCAGCAGACCGTCCAGCACGAGATCGACCCCGCCTTGCTCCCAGGCTGCGCCGGCCAAGATGAACGCGATTAACGCCAGAATCAAAGTGGTGCGGTCGATCATATCGCCTCCATTTCCCAGAGATTTGTTGGGCACTACGATCGCTTTTGTGCGCGAAATATGTCTGGGCTATGGATCCGATTATAGTTTTCTTCGATGTTGTGTCAAATGAGATTTCCCCTTCAACTATATCTAATTTGACTATTGACAGTTTGCACATAGCGTGCTATACTATGCTGGGCTTGTGATTGATGGAATTGTTATCTGAAGGGAAAGGGTAGACATTGTGACTGCTGTTGAGACC
>CAZANJ010000125.1:4300-7764 GCA_964486415.1 uncultured Anaerolineales bacterium | reverse complement strand
ACAAAATTAGGAGGTAAGTTCGATGGATAAGACCTACACGTACACGGCACGCAGCGCCGACAACCCGGAGCGCGTGGTCACGTTCACCCTGCGGGGCTCCCGCATGTCGGTGGGAGTGGGAGCGCCGCTGGAGCAAGTCGAGAAAGCCCTTCAGATCGGAGGCGGCGAGGAGCCGGAGCCAGAGGAGTTGGAGGAGGGGGCCGCGGTGGTATCCGAGGAGAAGCCCAAGCTGTGGCTCAAGCCGCTGGCCGTCTCGCTGATGGAGCGCGGCACCCGCCCGCTCCACGTCGATGACGTGGTCGCCAAGGCGGCCGACGACTGGTTGCAGGTCCGGGCCTGGGTCCGCGCTGGCGGGCTGCGCCTGTTCCCGATCACGCTGATCGACGGGCGCATCGACAACCCCGCCGCCGCTCAGGCCTTCGCGGAGGAGGTCACGGAGCGCCAGGTGGGCCTGAAGCTCTTCGGCCTGCTGGATTACTGGGCCACGTGGATCGTCAGCGGCTTGCTGCTGATCATCCTGTTCCAGAAGTGGCGCCAGGAAAGCGACGAGGCTGAGTAGCCCTCGTCCCGAAACGTCCCCGGGACGGGGACGATGAGCAATCAGAATTCGGAAGTCTCGGTAAATCGCAAACATCACGGTGAGTTCGGGCATTGAACGAGTTAGCTTGTCTTCGAGATACTCAGTGGAAGACTTCCGAATTCTTACGTATCCCTAAAGTTAGGACGACTCTATGAATGAAAACGCTCAAGATCAAACGCACTCGCCGGATGGCGGCGCTCCCTGGGCGCGTTCCAGTCAAGAGGTCATCGAGGGACTGAACGTCTCCGTCGATCAAGGGCTGAGCGCGGCGGAGGTCAAGGAGCGACGTGAGCGGTATGGTCGCAATCGCCTGCGCGACACCGAGACCCGGAGCGCCTGGGATATTCTGATCGAGCAGTTCAAGAGCGTCATCGTGGCGCTGCTTGCCACCGCGGCCGTGCTCTCCTTCGCCTTCGGCGAGCTGATCGAGGGCGTCGCCATCGCCGTGGTGATCCTGATCAACGCCGCCATCGGCTTCGTGACCGAGCTGCGGGCGGTGCGCTCGATGGAGGCCCTGCAGGAACTGAGCCAGGTCAGCGCCAAGGTGCGCCGCGACGGGCAGGTCAAGGAAATCCCGGCCGAGGAGATCGTGCCCGGCGACGTCGTGCTGGTCGACGGCGGCGACATCGTGACCGCTGACCTGCGCCTGTTCGAGGCCTCGAAGCTCCAGGCCAACGAATCGGCGCTCACGGGCGAATCGACGCCCGTCGGCAAGTGGACCGAGCCCCTTGCGGAGGATGTGCCCATCGCCGAGCGGGCCAGTATGCTCTTCAAGGGCACCGCCGTCACTCGCGGCGCGGGCAAGGGCGTCGTCGTCGCCACCGGCATGGAGACCGAGCTGGGCCACATCTCCTCGCTGGTCGAGGAGGCCGAGGAGGAGATCACGCCGCTGGAGAAACGACTCGGCCAGTTGGGCCAGCGGCTCATCTGGGTCACGCTGGGCATCGCGGCGCTCGTGGCCGTCGCCGGTGTGGTGGCCGGGCGGGAGATCCTGCTGATGATCCGCTCCGCCATCGCCCTGGCCGTGGCCAGCGTCCCGGAAGGGCTTCCGATTGTGGCTACCGTGGCCCTGGCGCGCGGTATGTGGCGGATGGCGCGGCGCAACGCGGTGGTCAACCGCCTCTCGGCCGTCGAGACGCTGGGCTCGACCAACGTGATCTTGACCGACAAGACCGGCACGCTGACCGAGAACCGCATGACGGTCACGCGCCTGGCGCTGCCCTCCGTCGAAGACACCGCGTCTCAGATCGACGTCAGCGGCGAGGGGCTCAAGCTCGAGGGGCGGTTCAGCCGGGACGACCACGAGTTCGACCCCGACGAGGATGAGATCCTCCGGCGGGCGCTGGAGGTGGGCGTGTTGTGCAACAACGCCTCGCTGACCGATAACGATGAGGACGACGAGCTGTCGGCGGTCGGCGAGCCCACCGAGGTCGCGCTGCTGGTGGCCGGGGCCAAGGCCGGCATCAGGCGCGAGGAGTTGGTCGAGGCTATGCCGGAGGTGCGCGAGGTGGCCTTCGACCCCGAGATCAAGATGATGGCTACTTTCCACGAGCGCCGCGAGGGAAACGGCGGCTACCGCGTGGCGGTGAAGGGCGCCCTGGAGCCGGTCATCGAGGCCTCCACGCACGTGCTGACCGCCGACGGCAAGCGAGAGCTGACCGACGACGAGCGCCAGGCGTGGATCGAACAGAATCACGAGATGGCCGAGCAGGGGTTGCGCGTGATCGCGATGGCGACCAAGACGGTTGATTCATCCGAGTCTGAACCCTACGAGGGGCTCACTTTCCTCGGTCTCGACGCGCTGCTGGACCCGCCGCGCAGCGAGGTGCGCGACGCGATCAAGGCGGCCCAGAAGGCCGGCGTCAAGGTGGTCATGATCACGGGCGATCAGTCCGCCACGGCGCGCAACGTGGCCCAGGCCGTCGGGCTGGTGGATGATGGCGACGCCGAGGTGATCTACGGCGGCGCCCTGCGGGACATCAAGGGGATGGGCGAGGACGAGCTGAAGCGGCTGCTGGAGGCGCCCATCTTCGCGCGGGTCAGCCCGGAGCAGAAGCTGGACCTGATCGCGGCCCATCAGGAGAGTGGGGCTATCGTGGCGATGACGGGCGACGGCGTGAACGACGCCCCGGCGCTGAAGAAGGCCGAGATCGGCGTGGCGATGGGCCAACGCGGCACGCAGGTGGCCAAAGAGGCCGCCGATATGGTGCTCAAGGACGACGCTTTCTCGACCATCGTGGTGGCCATCGAACAGGGCCGCGCCATCTTCAACAACATCCGCAAGTTTGTGCTCTATCTGCTCTCCTGCAACGTGGGCGAGATCATGATCGTCGGCCTGGCCTCCCTGTTCAACGCGCCGCTGCCGATTCTGCCCTTGCAGATTCTCTTCCTGAACCTGGTGACCGACGTCTTTCCGGCGCTGGCGCTGGGCGTGGGGGAGGGCGATCCCCACCTGATGGAGCGACCGCCGCGCGACCCCGAGGAGCCGATCCTGACGCGCCAGCACTGGCTCTCCATCGTGGGCTACAGCGCCGTCATCACGGTCGCGGTGCTGGGCGCCCTGGCGCTGGCCATGCTCTGGCTGGGGATGGAGCAGAGCGAGGCCGTCACGGTCTCATTCCTCACCCTGGCCTTCGCCCAACTCTGGCACGTGTTCAATATGCGCGATCGCGATTCGGGCTTCATCCGCAACGACATCACACAGAACCGCTGGGTCTGGGGCGCGCTGGCGCTTTGCAGCGGCCTGCTCCTGCTCGCGGTCTACGTGCCGGGCCTGGCGAACCTGATGAAGGTGAGGAATCCCGGCGCCGAGGGCTGGGGTCTGATACTCGGCATGAGCTTTGTGCCCTGGGCCGTGGGGCAGATTTTGAAGGAAATCGATTGA
>CAZANJ010000125.1:1532-4200 GCA_964486415.1 uncultured Anaerolineales bacterium | reverse complement strand
GGAAGGAGGCGATGACGTTGTTACTGTCTAGATCTGAACTGGAGCGCTTGACCGAGTCTTACGACCAATGGCACATCTCCATCTATATGCCCACCCATCGCGCGGGCGACGAGATTCAGCAGGACCCGATCCGCCTGCGGAACCTGCTCGATGAGGCCGAGGAGCAATTGCGCGAAGGTGGCGTCTCGGCGACCAAGGCGCGGGAGCTGCTGGCGCCGGCCCGCGGATACGTAGCTGAAAGTTCAGCCGAGGATAACATCTTCTGGCAGCACCAGAGCGAGGGGATGGCCTTGTTCCTGGCCGAGGAGTTCGCCCGTTACTATCAACTGCCCTTCGATTTCGACGAGTTGGCCGTGGTCAGCGAGCACTTTCACATCAAGCCCCTGCTGCCGTTGCTGAGCGACAACGGGCGGTTCTACGTGCTGGCCCTGGATCAAGAGGAGATACAGTTGTTTCAGGGCTCGCGCTACACCATCGGCGAGATCGACCTGGAGCGCGTCCCGGATGGCCTGGCCGAGATTCTGCGCTGGGATGACCCCGAGAAGCGCTTGCAGTATCACACTGGCACGGAATCGGTGTTCGAAGGCGATGTAGCAGCCGTCTTCCATGGGCACGGGGTGGCCAGCGATGACGATCCCAAGGAGTACATCGAGCGCTATTTCCATCGCGTCGACGATGGCGTGAGTGATCTGCTGGCCGGCGAGGAGGCGCCGCTGGTGCTGGCGGGCGTCGATTATCTGCTGCCCATCTACCAGGAGGCGAACAGTTACCCGCACCTGCTGGAGGAGGGCGTCGCGAGGAACCCCCAAGAACTGAGCCCCGAGGAACTGCACGCGCAGGCCTGGGAGATTGTGGAGCCGCTGTTCCAGGCATCGCAGGAGGAGGCGCTTGATGTGTACCATCATCTGTCCGGCGACGACAGCGAGCGGGCCTCCGACGAACTTGCGGAAATCGTGCCGGCGGCCTATTATGAACGGGTCGAGGCGCTGTTCGTGGCCCTGGATACGCAGCGCTGGGGCACGTTCGACCCGGAAACGGGCGACGTCGATAGTCACGATCAGGCCGAGCCCCTCGACAAGGATCTGCTCGATTTCGCTGCCGCGCACACGCTCCTCAACGGCGGGGCGGTCTACGCCGTCGAGCGCGAGGCGGTGCCTGGTGATGGGGACATAGCGGCCGTCTTCCGATACTAGACGGCAGGACGTCATTCGTCATGCGTCATTCGCCATTCGCTATTTGCTATTCGCTATGAAAACTGCGTTTGTCGTACTAAATCCGGTGGCGGGGCATAGCCGCGAGCGCGTGCCGTCTCTCCTGGAGCGCCACTTCGCCGAGGTGAACTGGGCGTGGGAGCTCTATGAGACGACGGGGGAGGAGCGCGTGGCGGATGTGGTACGCGCGGCGCTGGAGCGCTCTGACGGCGCGATTGATCTGGTCGTCGCCGCTGGCGGGGATGGCACCGTCTCCGGCGTCGCCGGGGGGCTCGTGGACGTTCAGATTCCGATGGGCATCATTCCCGTCGGCACGGGGAACGCCCTGGCGCGGGAACTGAACATCCCGCTGAACGTCGGGGCGGCGCTTGACCTGCTGACCGGCGAGCACGCGCTGGCGGAGCTCGACGCCATGCAAGTGGGCGAGCGCTTCTTCGTGTTGAACCTCAGCGTCGGGCTGAGCTCGCTGATGACCTATCACACCGCGCGAGAGGATAAGCGCCGCTTTGGCCGCGTGGCCTATGTCTGGACCGGGTTGATGAAGCTCTTCGGCTATCAGCCCCATCGCTTCGACGTCACGGTCGATGGAGAGCGCACGCGGTGGCGCGCGGTTGAGGTGATGATCGCCAACAGCGGCGCCATCGGCGACCCATCGCTGCGCTGGAGCCCGCAGGTGAAGCTGAACGATGGGCGCATCGACGTCTGCATCGTGCGGGCCAAGTCGGTGCTGGACTACCTCCGGCTGACCTGGGCCGTGCTTTTGGGCCGGCAGCGACACGAGCCCCACTTGCAGCACCTGATCGCCGAGCGTGATGTGGCCGTCAACACGAGTTCGCATCTGCCAGTGCAGGGCGACGGCGATTTCATCGGATGGCCGCCGGTCGCAGTGGAGGTAGTGCCCGGCGCGGTGCAGGTGGTCGTGCCGCGTTCCGGCGGCGAGCGACTTGTTCTGGGCGAGCTATTGGACTTCGTTGGGGAAGGGAATTTGTTCGGTCTAGATAAGGGAGAGGAGTGAAAATGGCAGTAGAAGATGTGGTTACAATTCTCACCGATTACTATCAGAGCGGAGAGGACGCCTTCGAGGAGCGCCACGGAGGAGAGGCTTTGATCTTGGTGAGGGACATCCTGGACTTGCTGGAGACGGAACTGGAAGAGGAGTTGGAGTACGACGCGCTTTGGGAAGGGTTTGAGGCCGATCCTGTGGGGACGGCCGCGGATCTTTCCGGGATGCTTGAGGCCCTGGTCGAGGCGGACCCCGGCCTGGCCGATCAGCTAGATATGATGGTTGGAGAATACCACGCGGCGCGCGGTCCCTCGGAGGAGAAGATAGCGGCTGGCGAGCAACCCCCGATGGCCGAAGTGCCGGTTGAGCCTGAAGAAAAGGTCAGTTTGGACCACCGGGACGACGCTGGCGAGGGCACCTATCTCTATGGTAACGTCAAGGATGGGGATTGAGG
>CAZANJ010000125.1:0-1432 GCA_964486415.1 uncultured Anaerolineales bacterium | reverse complement strand
GGATTGAGGTATGAAGCGAGTGAGAGAGCAGCGAGAGCAGGATCAGGATCAAGATCAAGAAAAGCAATTAATGCGCAGGTTCAATCTGCCCGGCTGCGGCATCAGTGGCCTTTTCATCTGGCTCTTGCTGGGACTGGCGGTCGCTTCTATCACCTGGGGGCCTTTGAGCAATCGTTTCGACGAAAGGACGCGCATCAATTACAGCACGTTCCGCCAGCACGTGCAGGCCGGCGAGGTGGAGAAAGTCACTGTGATCGGTCAGCAGATTCAGGGCCGGCTGAAAGAGCCCGTGGAGCAGGGCCAGGGCGAAGATGAAGGGGAAAATGTCGATGCTCAAGAGTCTCAAGGATAGAGAAGTATACTCCAGGGCCCAAGCGCTCTATCGCTGGGCGAACGAGCACAGCGGTGGGCTTTTGACGGTTCTGAGGCGGGCTTTCCAGAGCTTCAACGCGGCCCGCGCTGCCGAGGCCGCCGCGAGCCTGGCCTATTACACGCTGTTCTCGCTCTTCCCGCTGTTGCTGGCCCTGATCGCTGCCGGGAGTTTCTTCCTGGAGGGGGAGCAGGTTCGTCGGGAGGTGGTGGCGTCGGTGACGCAGGCCATTCCCATTTCGCAGGAACTGATCGAATCGAATGTACAGCGCCTCCTGGAGCGGCGAGGAACCGTAGGCCTCGTGGGTTTGATTGGCCTGTTGTGGTCCGGCACGGGGGTCTTCACGGCGCTGGCGCGTCACATCAACCGCGCCTGTAGCGAGTCGGAGCCGCGCAACCTGCTGGAGCAGCGCCTGGTGGCCCTGGGCATCATCGGCATGCTGGCGGTTCTCTTGCTACTCTCGTTGCTCTCGGCCCCGCTGCTGAGCCTTCTGTCGCAATTGCAGCTTGGCCTTCCTTTTTATGAGACGAGACTGTGGACGATTCTATCGGACGTGCTGCCCTGGCTGAGAATTCAGCCGCTGTTCACGCTCTTGATCTTTATGGCCCTCTACCGCTGGGTGCCGAACACGGCTGAAAATTCAGCCGCGGTGGGGTGGCGGGAAGCTTTCGGTGGCGCCTTGTTCGTGGCGCTTGCCTGGGAGGGGGCCAAGCGGGGGTTCACGTGGTACCTGGGCAGCGGATTGGTTCGTTATCGACTGGTCTATGGCTCGCTGGGCGCGGTGGTGGCCCTGATGCTGTGGATCTACTTGAGCAATTGGCTGGCCCTCTTCGGCGCACATCTTAGCGCGGCTATAGCACTCCATACCCAATCGCCCAGCTCGCATTGAGAGAAGGCACTTCGTTGACTGACAAATCTTTTGATTGGTTTGAATCTCAATTTAGCCGACTTTTCGCTCCGAAAGTGTGCCATTTTGCCCCAAAATTAAGAGCCGGTGACCTTGTTCAGGATTCAGAAAGAAATAATTTACCCACTCTGCTCGCTCTGGATCGCCAGATCCAG
>CAZANJ010000124.1:2982-7780 GCA_964486415.1 uncultured Anaerolineales bacterium | reverse complement strand
ATGTAGGGCGGGTTTCCATACCCGCCGCTTTTTGAATCGCTTCGAAAACCCCTCATTGCTTTCCAACATGAACTAACAAATGTATAATAGTAACATATTCAATCGTTGTCATCACCCAAACTACCACTACAACGAGACTTCAAAGATAGTTGATACCGCGCGACTTGGCAAAAACCACCCCGTCGGCAGGCTTCAGCCGAACGCCTCAGGGTCCTTGTCAAGTCAAAGTCTAGTGTAGTACTACGATCCCAAGGCAGTTACTCGTCATCTTCATTTGCTTAGGAGGGAAAGTTTGAAAAAGCCACGCATCTTAGTTGTAGAAGATCATGAGGCTATGTTGACGGCCATCAGCAGTATCCTGAAGAGCGATGGTTACGCTGTAACGATTGCAACCGATGGAGTGGAAGCCCTGCAAATAATGAAGGAGATCACACCAGATCTCATCCTGGCGGATATAATGATGCCTCGCATGAACGGCTTCGCTCTCTACAAGGAGGTGCGCGCCGATCCGAAGTGGGTGTCCGTTCCCTTTATTTTTCTCACCGCCAAGTCAGAAAAAGAGGACATCCTGCGGGGCAAGGCATTGGGTGCAGAGGACTATATCGTCAAGCCTTTCAGCCCCCAAGAGCTTTCAGTGGCAGTCCGCGCCAGACTGAAGCGCGCTCGAGCTATCGAGTCAGCGGCGCAAGCGGAATTCGATGAACTCAAGCAACAGATCGCCACAGTCCTGGGGCACGAATTGCGCACTCCTTTGACCTACATCAGCGGTTATACTGAATTGGCCCTGGATGATATCTCTGATATGCCTCCCAACAGCGTTCAGGATTTTCTGCAAGGCATCAAAATGGGCGCCGACCGATTGGTGAAATTGGTGGAGGATCTCTTGCTGCTGGTGCGCTTGGATACGGGGCAGGTGGAAAAGGACATCCAGGATCACTCCAGCGAGCATAAAAACTTGGGCGAAGTCGTGAGGGATACAGTCCAACGATATGAAAAACAGGCTCAGCGTCTTGAAGTCCCTCTGGATGTCAACGTGAAACCCAACATCCCCACTGTGCGAATACACGAGCTTCACTTGGTGAACGCACTAGGCCGTTTGGTGGAAAATGGCCTCAAATTCTCTCGGGGCAAAGGGAGCCCAGTTACGGTCAACGTACAACCGCTAGGTGACGGAGTTGAAATAGCAGTATCCGACAAAGGGATAGGAATACCACCCCATAAGCAACCCCTTCTATTCGAACGCTTCTGCCAGATCGACCGGGAAAAGATGGAACAATCAGGAACCGGCGTAGGACTGGCTATCGCCAAAGAACTGCTCGAAGCACAAGGCGGGGAGATCACCGTGGAGAGCACGCCCGGTGAAGGCAGCACCTTCGCCATCTGGTTACCCATTGCATCGAGCGGCGAATAGGGAATGGTGAATGACATGAACTTGCATCCTGCATCTTGCAACCCATAAGGTATTGATTTGAACGCTTTCAATTTAACACCAAGCCAGCGGCGCGTCGTCTTGCTGATGGCGGCAATTATCATCGGTGTCTTCTCTATGATCGCCGGCTTCATCGTCACATCCTTGCAAACCGCAGAACGCGCAACGCCTACCTTTGCCAGAACGACGCCCACATTCGTCTCCTTACTGCCCACATCACAGCCACCGACTCTGGTCCCAACTCCGATTCCATCTCCATCCCCTGGCCCCTCGAAAACACCCGATGAGACCGGCCTCTGGTCCCAGGTGCAGGCCGCGCGCCTTTTCGATCAGATTGCCCATCAAGTGGAGACCTTGCGCGGACTTTCACCCCGCGCCGAGGTGCCCCTCAACTTCCTGGATGAGCACGAGATGAAGGCCATCCTGCGCTGGCTTTATGGTGAACGCGATCCAGAGGCGCCCTTGGAGCCTTACATCGCCTTGGGCCTTTTGCCCGACACTAGGCTTGAACTCCACACCCCACAGGCCGCCGGTATCTATATCTCCGAGCAGCGACAGCTTTACGTTTCCACCTATCGACCAGAGAGTGACACTGACGCCCAGGCATTGCTCGCGCACGCCTACGTCCACGCCCTGCAGGATCAACACTTCGACCTGGAGGCGACAGAGAGCCGCGCTACGACAACCGACACCACTTTGGCCATCCAGGCTCTGATCGAGGGGGACGCCACGCTGCTGACCGCTCTCTACAGTTATGAAAACCCGACGGAGGCCGATTGGGTACACCTGACCGACTTGATCGTGCAAGCGGAGCGTCTATCCCACCCCGCCTCATCATCCCTCCGCGAACAAGAGAGTGAACCATCCCAAAGCGGGGATGTGCTGGGGCCAGAAGAGGTTTGGAGCCGATTGCTGCGCTTTCCCAACTGGGAGGGCCGCCTTTTCGCCACAGCCCTCTTCCAGGATGGCGGCTGGGAGAAGATCAACCACGCTTACACCACACCGCCCCGCTCGACCGAGCAGGTGCTCCATCCGGAGCGTTACCTTGAAGGCCCGGACGACCCGACCAACGTCGTCGTGCCCCAACTCGACGCCGTGCTGGACGAGGACTGGTCTATGTCGCTGGAGGACACCGTGGGTG
This sequence comes from uncultured Anaerolineales bacterium, assembly GCA_964486415.1. Classification (GTDB taxonomy): domain Bacteria; phylum Chloroflexota; class Anaerolineae; order B4-G1; family B4-G1; genus CAZANJ01. The sequence continues at coordinate 5,210 of CAZANJ010000124.1, read as the reverse complement.
AGTTCATCATTGGGCTATACCTCAATCAGACCTTGCCAGAGGAGCGGTCCTGGCGGGGGGCCGAGGGATGGGACGGTGACAAGATCATCGTTTGGGAGCACAGGGATGGTCGCCGCGTGCAGGTCTGGCGCACCATCTGGGATGACACCACCGAGGCGGCGGAATTTGAGCGATCACTCGTGGCGCTGATTCCCCAACGGTATTTCCCCACCCAGCCGATTGACGCCCCGCAGGGATTGCCTGGGCAATGGTGGAACACTCAAGCCGATAAATCGGAGGCGATGTACGTCCACCGCTTGGCGCGTTACGTGACCTTCGTGCGAGCACCTGATGTCAACACGCTGACCAATGTGGTGAGTGTGTTGCCTTGACGATTTTTGTGAGAGGTATCATTGCTGCGTAAAGTCCGCCATTTCCTGGAGTTGATCAAGTTCGAGCACACAATCTTCGCGCTTCCCTTCGCCTACTTGGGAATGCTCCTGGCCCCGGAGAGCGGCTGGCCCTCGTGGCACCAATTCATCTGGATCACGATAGCGATGGCCTCGGCCCGCACTCTGGCGATGGGGGCCAACCGCATCATCGACCGCGCCATCGACGCCAGAAACCCGCGCACGGCAGGGCGCCCACTCGTCTCCGGGCAGATCGCGCCATCCACCGCCTGGATCGGCACAGCGCTTTCGGCGGTCATCCTGATACTGGCGGCCTGGCGACTCGGCCCGCTGCCTCTCATCCTGCTGCCGGGCGCAGTGTTATTCCTCGTCGGCTACTCTTACACCAAGCGCTTCACCTGGCTCTCCCACTTCATCCTCGGCTTCACCGATGGGCTGGCCCCGATGGGCGCCTGGGCCGCCGTGCGTGGCTCGCTCTTCACGCTGAATGATCTACCGGCCTGGCTGCTGCTGGGCGCAGTCACCACCTGGATCGGCGGCTTCGACCTGATCTACGCCTGCCAGGATGTCGATTTCGACCGCCGCGAGGAGCTGCGCTCCATCCCGGCGCGGTTCGGCGTCGCGGCGGCGCTGCGCCTCTCGATCATCTGCCACATTTTGACGATGGCGCTGCTTCTGGCGCTGGGCGCCTGGCTGAGCCTGAGTTGGCCCTATTGGGCCGGGATGATTGTAGCGGCGGGGCTGCTCGCCTATGAGCATATTCTGGTCAGCCCGGATGATTTATCGCGCATCGACCTGGCCTTTTTTAACATCAATAGCTACATCAGCCTGACGCTCTTCGCCAGCGTATTGGCCGCGTTGTGCCTTTAGACAAGACCTGACAGGTTTACTGCAAAACCTGTCAGGTCTATGGAAAGAGCTTATGTTCCGAAAATGTACTCTCATCCTTATCGCGTTTAGCCTGACGCTGATCTCCACCGGCTGCGGTCAGAAGGCCGAGCCGAAAACATTGCGCATCGCGGTGCTGCCGATCCTGGATACACTGCCAATGTACGTGGCCGTCGAGGAGGAAATGTTCGCCGCGCACGGCGTGGCGGTCGAGTTTATCCCGGCCGGTTCCGCCGCCGAGCGCGATCAACTGCTCCAGGCGGGCGAAGTCGATGGGCTGATCACCGATCCGGTGGCGCTGGCGCTCTACAACCGCGATCAACCCCGCGTCGTCGCCGTGCGCTACGCGATGGTGCCCACGGCTCAATTCGCGCAGTTCCGCGTGCTGGCCTCGAAACAATCGGGCATCACGGCCCCCGCCGAACTGTCCGGCGTCGAGATCGGCATCTCGGAGGGCACCGTCATCGAATACGTCACCGATCGCATGCTGGAGGCGGAGGGGCTGGCCCCGGACGCCATCCAGACCCTGGGTGTGCCCAAGATACCCGACCGTATGGCCTTGCTCGGCTCCGGCGAACTGAGCGCCGCGACGCTGCCCGAACCCTTGGGCTCGCTGGCGATGCAGGGCGGCGCCGTCGTCGTGGTGGATGACACCCAGCATCAGGATGTCAGTTGCAGCATCTACGCCTTCCGCCACGAGATCGTCGAGGCCCATCCGGAGGCCGTGCGGGGCTTTCTCGCCGCTATCGCGGAAGCCAGCCAGGCCATCAACGCCGACAAGGGCCGCTGGAGCGATCTGCTGGCGGAGAAGGGTCTGGTGCCCAAGCCGCTGATGGGCTCCTATGAGCTCCCTGATTATCCAGGCGATGATGTTCCCACCGAGGCGCGGTTCAGCGACGCGGTGGAATGGCTCCAGGAGGCCGGTCGGCTGACGGAAGCACCCGCCTACGC
>CAZANJ010000124.1:0-2882 GCA_964486415.1 uncultured Anaerolineales bacterium | reverse complement strand
CTGGATCAATCGCTCGCGCCGGACGTGTCGTCCGGCGCACCCGAGGAGACAGATATGACTCACTGGCGGCCCGACTTCAATCCAGAAAGTCTCTACTTTATTACCGTCAACGCTGTATAACATGTGCAACTCTTCCGCCGCGATGTGATCAAACGCATCATCGTGGACAACCTCAACCTGGCACGCGTCCTTGGTCGTATTGAGCTTTTTGCTTTTGTGATTATGCCCAACCATGCTCATTTCGTCATGCGCTGTACTGAAGTCCATCCTGTCTCAGACTTTCTGCGTGACTTCAAATCCAACACGGCGAAGCAGATCATCTGGCAGTATGAAGCTGAGAGAAACCAGCGTGTGCTCAATTTCCTTATGGCCGCAGTTCTGCGTCCTGAGAAGCAAGAGTTCAAAGTGTGGGACGACGAGTATGTGGCTAAAGAGATTTTCACTCCCTCTTTTCTCCTGCAAAAGATTGAGTACATTCATAACAATCCATTGCAGCCTCACTGGGAGTTGGTTGAGTATGCTGAGGATTATCCATGGTCAAGTGCGCGGTTCTATTCACTCGATGCAAATCCGTTGATCCCGCTTTCAGACGTGCGTAAGTTTCTTGTGTGATGGACTCTCCCAGCGGGAGCGGAGGTTGTAACTTGTGAGTGTGTTGTCTAACACCGCTGGACGACACGTCCAGCGGGAGCGAGGTTGGTAGCTTGTGCCAGACGCGCCGTCCAGCGGGAGTGAGTGAAGCGAGCGTATGATCACGATTAAAAACGTCACCTTCGCCTACCCCACCCAGCTCCCCGTCTTCGAGCGCTTCACGTGGCGCGTGGACGGCGGCGAGGTCTGGTCGGTGCTGGGGCCTTCCGGCTGCGGCAAGAGCACTCTGCTGATGTTGCTCGCGGGCTTGCTCCATCCCCAGGCCGGCGAGGTGCTCATCGGTGGAGAGCGGATCACCCGCCCGCGCCCGCGCACCGGGCTGATCCTGCAGGAGTACGGCCTGCTGCCCTGGGCGACGGTCTGGAGAAACGTCGCGCTGGGGCTGCGCATCCGCCGCTTCTACGGCCCCGACGGGCGCCACGTCCCCCGCGACGAGCGCATCGATGAGGATGAGCTCGAAGCTCGCGTCGGGCATTGGCTGACACGGCTCGATATCGCTGAGCTGGTGGACAAATACCCGGGCCAGATCTCCGGCGGCCAGCGGCAGCGCGCGGCCATCGCACGCACCCTGGCGCTGCGCCCCGATCTGCTGCTCATGGACGAGCCCTTCTCCGCGCTGGACGCGCCCACGCGCGAGGGATTGCAGACGCTTACATTAGCACTTTGCGCCGAGGCTGGGCTGACGGTGATTCTCGTCACGCACAACATCGAGGAGGCCGCCTTTATGGGCCAGAAGATCCTGCTGCTCCACGAGCCGCCCAATTGTGAGGCCCAGATCTTCGAGAATCCGCATACCGCCGACGAGGTGTATCGCTGTTCCAGCGCCTACCAGGCGGCCTGTTCGCTTCTGCGGGAATGGGTGGGCGAGTGAGCGATGGAGCGAGTCAGCGGATGAGAGATCGGGCGAACGGGCGAATGGGCGGAAAAGCGCGGAGACGTGGCCTCTCGGTGCTGGGGGCGGCGCTGGTTTTGCTCCTGGTGTGGCAGATCTTCGCTATGCTCGTGAAACTGCCGATTTTGCCCACACCGGTGGCGGCGCTGCGAACCTTCTTCCGCGAGTTGCTGCGCGAGCTGGGGCGCCATTTCCTCGTCAGCTTGCTCCGGGTGGTGGCGAGCATCGGGCTGGCGGTCGCGCTGGCGACGCCAGCCGGGCTGGTGCTGGGCCAGAGCCGGCGCCTCAATCGGTTTTTCTCACCCTTCGTCTATCTGCTCTACCCCATCCCCAAGGTGGTGCTGGTGCCCATCGTGCTGCTCTTTCTGGGCGTGGGCAATCTGCCCAAGATCGTGATCATCACCATGATCCTCTTCTTCCAGGTGCTGGTGCTGGTGCGCGACAGCGCAGCGTCCATTCGCCCGGAGTTGCTGACCAGTGTGCGCAGCCTGGGGGCCGGGCGGCGGGCGCTCTTCCGCTTCGTCTACTTGCCCGCCAGCTTGCCCGCGATCCTGACCGCCGTGCGGCAGTCCATCGGCACCGCCGTGGCAGTGCTCTACATCGCCGAGCTGTTCGCCACGCGGTACGGCCTCGGTTATTACATCTACATTCAAGGGAGCACGTTGTTCGATTATCCCAGGATGTACGCCGGCGTGATCGCGATGAGCCTGTTGGGGCTGGGGTTGTATTTCGCGGTGGATGGCGTCGAGCGACGTCTCTGCCACTGGAGGGAAGCATGATTGGCTGTCTTCAGGAATTTGTCGAGTTGCTTGATTCGCGAGATCAGCTCGTGCGCGTCTCCCATCCCCTCTCCGCCGAGCTGGAGATCACCGAGATCGTCGACCGCGTCTCGAAGGGGCCGGGCGAGCGCAACAAGGCGCTGCTTTTCGAGAACGTGAGCGGCTACGAGCTGCCTGTGTTGATCAATATGTTCGGCAGCGCGGAGCGGATGGCCTGGGCGCTGCACGTGGACGAGCTGGAGGAGCTGCGGCGCAAACTGGCCGCGCTCATCGATCTGCGATTGCCCCAGGGGCTGGGCGGAGCGATGAAGCGGGGAAAGGCGCTCCTCGACGCGCTGCGGGCCGCCGGGCTGAGACCGCGTCGCGTGCGCAGCGCGCCGGTGCAGCAAATCGTGGAGACGGAGCGCCCATCGCTGGACTTTATCCCCATCCTCACCTGCTGGCCCCAGGACGGCGGGCCGTTCATCACCCTGCCGCAGGTCGTGACCCGCCACCCGGAGACCGGCGTGCGCAACGTGGGGATGTACCGCTTGCAAAAAGTTGATAGCCGCACGCTGCTG
>CAZANJ010000123.1:6278-7785 GCA_964486415.1 uncultured Anaerolineales bacterium | reverse complement strand
ACCAGGGGATCGTGAGAGGCGACGACGATGGTCACGTCCTCGTCGTCGACCAGGCGGCGGAAGAGCGCGAAGATGCGCCGCGCCGTCTCGCTGTCCAGATCGCCGGTGGGCTCATCGGCCAGGATGAGCCGAGGGGCGTGAACCAGTGCGCGGGCAATAGTCACCCGCTGCTGCTGCCCTCCCGAGAGCTGGTAGGGTCGATGGGATGCCCACTCCGCCAGGCCGACCAGTTCCAGACAGCGCTGCACTCGTGCATCCCGTTCCTTGCCCACCGTCCCCACGATGCGCAGCGGCAGCGCCACGTTGTCGAAGGTGCTCAGCGTGGACAGCAGGGCGAAGGACTGGAAGACGAAGCCAACGTCGCGTCGCCGCAGCGCGTTCAGATCGTGTTCCGAAAGAGCACTCAGCGGCTGCCCGTCCAGGTAGACCTCGCCGCCGGTGGGACGATCCAGGCCGCCGATCAGGTTCAGCAGCGTGGTCTTGCCCGACCCGGAGCGCCCGGTGACAGCGAGAAGGGAGCCGCTAGGGATAGCCAGATTTACCCCCTGCAAAGCAGCGACCTCCCGAGTTCCCACGCGATAGACACGGGTTACGTCCTCACACCGAACCAGTGCCCCAGTCACTTTACCTCCTCCTCTTTGTTCCCCATCTGCGCTGGTCGAATCAACAGCCCTTCGCCCGTCGGCTCCAGACGCACCCGTCCACCGATCCCATACTGCTCCCGATATCTCTCTGGGATCTGGAGTCGGCCTGCCGAATCCACCACTACCAGTTCTTCAGAGTAGAGAGGAGAGTCATCAGAGGAGAGAGGGGGAGAGTAGAGAGTAGAGTCCGCTTCTCTCTCCTCTCCAATCTCTACTCTGACCGTCTCTGTGGACACCCGGCCATCGCGGATGGACACGACCCGATCCACCATCGGGGTCACGTTTGGATCGTGGGTGACGATCAAGGTGGTCAGGCCGAAGGCGTCGTTCATCTGCCGGAGGGTCCCGTAGATGGTGCGCGCGGTGGCCGAGTCGAGCTCGCCGGTGGGCTCGTCCGCCAGGAGCAGGCGCGGCTGATTGGCCAGCGCCACGGCGATGGCCACCCGCTGCTGCTCGCCGCCGGAAAGCTGTGCCGGAATGTGACTGGCGCGATCGGCGAGGCCCACGGCCTCCAGCAGCTCGGCGGAGCGCTCGCGTCGCTCCCGGGCCGGACGGCGCGCCACGACCAGGGGCAACTCGACGTTCTCGCGGGCCGTCAGGTAGGGGATCAGGTTTCGACCCGGCATCTGCCAGACGAAGCCCGTCCGCTCGCGGCGGTGGCGATCCAGGGCGGCGTCGGAGAGATCGGCGAGGTTCTCTCCCTCCACCAGCACCCGCCCGGCCGAGGGACGGTCCAGCCCACCAATGACATTGAGGAGCGTGCTCTTCCCAGCCCCCGACGGCCCCACAATACCCAGCATCTCCCCGGCCTCCACCGCAAGCTCCAGGCCCTGCAGGGCCACCACCTCCCGCTCGGCGACGCG
>CAZANJ010000123.1:0-6178 GCA_964486415.1 uncultured Anaerolineales bacterium | reverse complement strand
ATTCTCCATTCTACTCCCCCTCCCCCATCTTGATGGCCTCGTAGACCCGCATGCGGCGCAACAGCGCCAGCGTCAGTCCGATGCTGACAGCGGCGGTGACGGCGAAAAGCCCGTAGATGAGGGCCACATCGTTCCAGGCGGTGCGCACGATGAAGGGCGGCGTGCCCGGGTGCAGCCCGGCCTCGGCCCGCAGGAAGGGGATGAAGAGCCGCCCGGTGACCAGGCCCAGCGCGGTGCCCGACAGCAAGCCGACCAGGAGCAAGATGACCTGCGTGCCGCTCAGGTAGAGCTGCATCTGGCGCCGCGAGAAGCCCAGCGCGCGCAGCACGCCCAGCTCGATGGTGTGCTCGCGGAAGGAGAGCAGGGCGTGGAGCGTCAACCCCACCACGGTGAGCAGCCCGGCGACCAGGAAGCCCAGGGTAAGCAGGCCAAACAGCCCTTGACGCTGAGGGCGGCGCTGCTCCTCGGCGATGATCTGGCGCGCGTCCCAGGCGCTGATCACCGGCACGCCGCGTTCGTTGAGCACAGCCACGATGGCTTCGGTATTAGCGGGCGCCGTCGCCAGCCAGATGTCGTAGGGGTAGAGCCCACCCAGCCGCTCGAACAGGTAACGCAAGTTGCCGACGAAGAACGGTCCGTCCTGCGGGTAGAGGGTGGGAAAGAGGTCCAGCGCGCCGGCCACGACGAACTCGATCCGGGCTCGCTCGCCCAGCACGTCCACCGTCAGGTTCAGCGGGTCGCCGATCTGCAGGTCGTGGCGAGCCATGAAGGCCCGCTGCACCAGCACGGCGCGGTGCTCGGAGGCCAGGGCGTTCATCAACGCCCCCAGCGATTGGGGCGCGAAATCGGCGCGGTAGAAGGCCACGCCGGGAAAGTCCAGCCGATCCAGGCCCACGAAGCGGCCATTCTCCACCCGCCCGCCCAGGTTGGCTGTGGCGGGGTAGTCGCCGACGCGAGCGGCGGCCCGCACGCCGGGCAGCTCCAGGTGCTCGGCGATGGGCAGGAAGACCCATTCCTCGTCCTCCCCCCCTTCGGCGCTGGCGGGTTCACCGAATGTCGAGGAATCGCCTCCGCTGGTCTCCCCCTGCTCGGCCAGCCGCAGGTCGGCGCCGACGCGGTAGTAGACCCGATCCCGCAGGTGATGATCCAGCGTCAGCGCCACCGAGGCGGAGAAGGTGGCCAGGGCCGTGGTCAGCACCAAGAGCAGCAGCGGCCCGGCCACGCGCCCGGCCTGACGAGAGAGATTGTGGAACACCAAAAGGGGGACCGCGCCCCGCGCCCGGCGGCTGAGCTGTGCCAGGCCACGCATCAGATGAGGCAGGAGGCGCAATAAGACCAGCGCCCAGGCGAAGATGAAGAGCGCCGGAACGAGGAAAAGTAAAGGGTTGCTGAACAGGTCGCCCTGGGCCAGAGAAGAGAGGGGGGAGGAGAGAGAGGAAGTGGGACGACGCAGCAGGAAGTAACCGTAAATTGCTGGGACAAGCAGTGCGGCATCGAGAAAGTAGCGCTGCCACCAGGGACGGCGCAGAGCGCGTGCCAGCTCCTGCTGGTGGGTGACGATGGTGTGGCGGGCGATGGTCAGCGCGGGCAGGACGAAGGCCAGGATCGAGAGCGCCACGGCCAGCAGCCCGAAGCGCATCGCCGACCAAGTCATCAGAGGAGAGAGGGGAGAGGAGAGAGAAGAGATGGGAGGGGAGAAGGTGAGGAAGGAGCGAGTGTGGGCCATCAGGGCGGCGGCCGCCCGGCCCAGGGGCCAGCCCAGCGCCAGCGCGGGCAGCCCCAGCAACAGCCCCTGCAGCAGGTAGAGCCCCACAATCTGGGCGCGGGTGGTGCCCCGGCTGCGCAGTACGACCGTCTCTCCCCGCTGGCGGCGGGTCAGCATGCCGGCCACCAGGGTGACGAAGTAGAAGACCAATCCCACGATGGGCACGCTGAAGGCGAAGAGCAGGAGCGTCAGGCGGGTGGTGGCCTGCCGGTAGGTCTGCAGCGCTTCCTCCGGCGAGGCGTCGAGGGTGGCGTTGGGCAGCAGGCCGTCCAGTTTGGCCCGCGCGGCGGCGATGCGGCTCAGCAGCCTCGGTACGTCGCCGCTGGTGACACCAGAGCCATCGGCCACGAGGTACCAGGCGGCCTGATCCACCTCGCCCTCCACCGCCGGGGCCACGCGCTGGCGAAAGGCCCGCTCGCTGGTCAGGAGCACCTCGTCGAAGGAGCGCGCCGGGTAGAGCCAGTAGGCCGGATTTTGGTCGGCCGGCCGCCAGACGCCGGTGATGCGGATGGATAGAGACGTGCCCGTGCCGGAGGGCTCGAAGAGGGTGTAGGTCTCCCCCACCTGCAGGCCCAATTGGTTGGCCAGAGGTTGGCTGACCAACACCGGCACCTCGTCCGCCGATGCCGCGTCTGGCAGCGGCTGGCCCTCGATCACCTCGGCGTGCGCGTCCAGGTGGTCCAGGAAGCCCAGTGAGAGCCATTCCAGCGGCTCGCGGGTGCCGGCGTAGGCGGCCTCGTCTGCGGGGAAGAGGCGCCACTTGGCCGTGCGCACGTGGCGCACCGGCGATGCGGCCAGCGGCAAGCCCAGGTCGTCGGCCGCGCGCGTGGTCAGGTAGTCATCGGCGGCCTGAATCTCCTCCCATTCCAGCGCCCCGTGCCAGGCGCCCACGTAGCGGAAGAGGAAGGCGAAGGGTGGGCGGGTCTGGGGATGCTGTTCATCCCCATCGCCGGAGAGTTGCTCCATCAGCAGGCGGTGTCCCACGCCGTCGGCGTAGAGCGGCACGCAGGTCGCCAGGGCCACGGCCACGGTCAGCCCGGCGGCGATGCCGGCGCTCAGGCCGGGGTGGGCCAGCAGCCGCTTCGAGAGAATGGAGAATAGGGAATGGAGAGTGGAGAGGAGAGAGTGGAGGATGGAGAGTGGTCTACGGCCCGACAACGGTCTGTCCCTCCTCCAGGCCGGAGACGATCTCGACCCGCTCCGCGCCCTCGATGCCGGTGGTCACATCTACGCGCCGCTGGGTGCCGCCCGGCTCCTCGGTGATGACAAAGGTGCGGCCCTGGAAGGTCTGGAGGGCGGCCGGCGGCAGCCAGATAACGTCCTCCTTCTCCTCCAGCACGATGGTGGCCCGCACCAGCGCGCCCAGTTCGAGATCCGGCGCATCGGGAGGCAGCGTGATGTGGGTGGCGCGGTCGGTCTCCTCCGCCTCCTGACCCCAGCCGTAGGGGAGCTGGCGCACCTCGCCGGCGAAGGTCTGGCCTGGGTAGTCGGCCGGGGCGAGTTCGGCGGCCATCCCCACGGCCAGGTCGCTCACCTGCTCGGCTGAGAGGTCGGCCCGCAGTTCCAGCTCCGAGGGGTCGCCGACGGCGAGCACCGTTTGGTAGGCGGAGATGCTATCCCCGGGCGTGGCCGACAGGCTCAGCACCACCCCGCCGAAAGGGGCCACGATGCGACGCTCGGCGGCCCGGGCCTCCAACTGCTGCACCTTCTGCGCCAGCCGGGGGTCGGGGCTGTCCAGAGCGGCCTGGTAGTCTAACTCGGCCTTGGTCACGTCCAGTTCCAGTTGGCGCAGTTCATAGGATCGCCCCTGGATGGCGTCGTCGTATTTGGCCTGGGCCGCCTCCAGGCTGCGCTGAGCGTCCTTCAGGGCGCGCTCGGTCGAATCTCGCTCGGCCTCCAGTTGCCTGGCCCGCCACGCTATTTGCAGCTCCCAATCGCGGGCGGAGTCCCAGGCCTGGTCGTAGGCCTGCTGGGCGCGGGCCAGCGCGTCCTGGCTGCGCTCCAGCTCGACGCGGGCCTGCACCAAGCTCGCGCCGAGGGCCACGGCCCGCTCCAGGGCCAGCTCAGCCTCCTGGAGCGCCACGTGGGTGCGGCTGATTTCGCGCTGGCTTTCGATCTGGGCCTGCTGCCAGTCGAGCTGGGCAGCCTCCAGCTCTCGCTGCAGGTCGGCCATCTCCAGCTCGGCCAGGGGGTCGCCTTCCTGCACCTCCTGATCGCGCTGGACGAGCAGGCGGCTCAAATAGCCGTCGGCGCGGAAGAAGAGGTCGGCCTGCTGGACGGGAGCGACGCGGGCGGTGAACTCCAGCTTGCGGGCCACCGTGCCGCGCTGGACGGTGTAGGTGGGCTGCTCGACGCCGGGCTCGGGGGGAACGGGTGTGGGCGTGGGGCCGTTTGCGTCGCCGGGAGAGCCGGCGCGGCAGGCGGTGGTCAGGATGAGTAGAACGATCAGCAAGAGATATCGAATTCGGGTAAGTTGCATAGTTCACCTCCACGGCGTCTTTATTATGCTGCAGTGGGGCTGCCTGTCAAGTGAAGGCCTCCCGCAACGGTGCGAGAAAGAGGCGATCACTGCGCGTCCACCTGCTCGAAGCAGGCTTCGGCGCCGGCCTCGTCCTCGGGATCGTCCCGCTGGCGCAGACACTCCAGGTAGGCGTCGGCCTTGCGCTGGGCCTCACTCAATTCTGCCTGGGCGTCGGCGCCGTGCCAGATCACCTTCTCCAGTGCAGGTATCAGCCAGCCTTCGACCGTACTCCAAAGGGACGGCTTCTCCCACTCGAGCTCAACTAGGTCACTCGGCCCTTCGCAAGCCAGCATTTCCGCGTACGCTGCCTGGGCATCAGCTCCCACTCGTTCGCGAAACGCATCGGAGGTCAGCAGGGAACGGCGCGGGGGCAGGCTGACGGGCGGTTGAGAGGCACGTTCGGAAAGAAAACGTAACCACGTCCAGCACGCCTCGGGATGAGGTGTGTCGGCTGCGACGTAGTAGGTGGTGAACGACCTGTAGCTGCCCAGATAACGGCCCGACGCCGGCAGAGCCACCGGTCGGACGTGCTCGTTCTCCCACGCCGATCTTGCCACCGACACCCACATGGCGACTCGCCCGTCCTGAATGAGCTCGGCGAAGTACGTAACATTCGCTTCCCGGGGTGTGGGGGCAAGCTCCTCTTCAACCAGGGCAGCCAATTGCTGCGTCGCGACAATCACGCTCGAATCGTCGAAGTGAAAGGTTGGTGGTGTCGTATCGGGATCCGCCAGCGGCCCACCAAGCCCCTGCACGAGGAAGGTAGATCGGTAGGGCCAGAAGAGAAAGCCGTATTGCCGATCCTCCCCCGCCCCGTCGGCGAGTTGATCGGCTGCCAGGAAGACATCGTTCCACGACCAATCCCCCGCGGGGTAGGGCATGCCCGCCTCGTCGAAGAGCTCCTGGTTATACCAGAGCACGTCAATCGTAGCACTCGCCGGGATGCCCCACACGTCGCCGTTATGGCGCACTTGCTCTAGTGCTGAAGGGAGAAAATCGTCCAGCGGGAAGCCAGGATCGGCATCGACGAAGGGCTGCAAGCTCAACACAGATGCTTGAATCTCCGGCGCGGACGCCGGGAAGGTGGCCTTGAAACAATCGGCGCCGCTGGCCTCAATCATCTCCGACGGCGGATCGTCGGGCTGGACAAAATCGACCGATGTCTTCACCGTGACATCGATCTCTGGATGAGTTTCGCGAAATGCCTCCACCAGTGGTCCATAGACACGGCGATCAAAAGCAACGAAGGTAATCGTCTCGGCGGGTTCCCTGGTCGGCGCGGGGGTGGGCACGGGCAGCGACTCGGTCTCTCCCGCCGAGCCCAGCGACAGCGCTTGCCGCTGGGCTTCGTCCAAGGCGTCCCCTGCCTCTTCGCCCTCAAACACCCGCTCCACTGCCTGGTGCAGCAGCTCCTCCACCGCCGCCGGATGCACCGGTGGCAGGACGTGCTCCGCGGCGTAGCGGAAGACTTCCAGCGATCCTTTACCTGCCGAAACATCGAAGGGCGCGGTGGAGATCAGGCTCCGCCGGGCCGGGAGCTGATGGGATGGCGCTACCTCTCGGCTGAGGAATCTCAGCCAGCGCCAGGCTGCCTCCGGATGAGCCGTGCCAGCGCTGACAAAGGCCCCGTTCAGCCCGACCGGGCTCTTCCCGGGCAGGGGAGCTATTCCCAGTTCGCCGTCTCGACTGCTCTGCGCCCAGAAGCGGGCCAGGGTGACACTCATCGCCGCCCCGCCTCTTTCGACCACGCCGAAGCTGTCTCCGTACGCTTGCTCGGCAGGATTGGGCATCGCGCCGTGCTCCAGCGCCAAGTTGGCATAAGCCTCCACCGCCGCCGCGGTGCGGGGATCGTCCAGCGTGGGCGCCGGCGGCTGCACCGTGTCGTCCACTAG